>CBDUEE010000076.1:0-11806 GCA_965366105.1 uncultured Flavobacterium sp.
GTTCAGTTTATTGTGAAGATTGTAAGCATATAATAAAATTTGTAATAGTGAAAATTTAAAATTTATTTATCAATAAATTCATTCCAATCAAAAAAAAATTGGTTTAAACGCATGGAATGGCGCTCCAAAAAATAAAGATAGTGATACTTTTAGACCGTTAAACGAAGTTTATATTCCAATTCCAAGAGAATTCCATAAAAAGCATCCTGATTTTTTTACAAGTAACATTTTTGAATTTGAAACATTTAGAAAAACATTTAAAGGAAATAAAAAAGATAGACCTGAGATTCGCTTCAATTTGCAATTACCTAATGGTAAAGTAATACCTTCATTAATCACAGGCGATAATATGAAACATTTTCAATCAGGCAGTAATAATGTGTACGATTTAAATGGAAAACGATACGGTCAATCTGCATTAGGACAATGGCTATTGGTAGATGTTTTAGGATTAAAGGATAGGGAACCTGTTACTCGTGAATGGTTAGAAAGAAAAGAAACAGATTGTGTTCGTCTTTGGAGAAAAAAAGGTGATTATTCGGTAATAAATATAGATTTTGCCCCTGTCGGATCATTTGAAGCCTTTATGCACGATGAGCCAATCTCTTACGATGATGATATTTAACAAAACTCTATTTTAAAATTCAATTGCGTTTTTGAATTTGAAAATCTTCTCCATCACTTATTTAATTCTGTCAATAACAAACTAAATCCTCATTTCACCACAATTTTGCGTTAGGGATTGCAGTGAAAATCCTTTTGTTTTTGAGAAAAAACAAAAGATTGTAGCGGAAAGCCCGGCCGTTAGGAAACGCCCAAAAGAAATTTATTATTTAAAAAGGGTTTTGAAATTTGTTAGCTATTTCTTTTTAAGCTTCCCCCAAATCAGCATAAATCCTTTTACGACTATAAATGCCATAATTCCGCCTACTAATCCTGCTAGAAATTCGCCTACAAATTGCGGTAAGCTTTGCACTACATGATGCACGTATTCTATTTTGTGTACAAATATTCCGCCGGCTACGGAGATCAACGCGATGGTTCCTACGAAGGCTAAACCTTTGATTACTAAAGGAAGTAAAGCAATCAATTTTTGGCCGATAAATTGAGCTGTTTTAGATTTTTTTTTGAGCAGAACCATTCCAAAATCATCCATACGTACAATAGCAGCTACGATTCCGTACACTCCAATAGTAGCGAGAACAGCTACAAAGGTGACTACCATTATTTGTGTGGCAATGGGTTTTCCTAGAACACTTCCTAGGGCAATAATTACGATTTCGACTGATAGTATAAAGTCAGTTACTATGGCTGCTTTTACTTTTTGCTTTTCTAATGCTAAAACTTCCTCTGGAGTTAAGTCGGCAGCATCGGTAGTTTTTTCAGCCTGTTCGTGCGGTACGATGTACTCGTATATTTTTTCGGCTCCTTCGTATGCCAGATAAACAGCTCCTAAAATGAGCACTACTGTGATTAACCAGGGTATAAAATAACTGAGTAAAAAAGCAAGTGGAAGAATAATCAATTTGTTTAGAAAAGAGCCTTTGGTAATAGCCCATAAAACTGGAATTTCTCTTGAGGAAACAAAACCAGAAGCTTTTTCAGCATTTACCGCTAAATCATCGCCTAATATTCCTGCCGTTTTTTTAGTAGCTATTTTACTCATCATTGCAACATCATCCATAAGAGCTGCGATATCATCCAGTAATGCGAAAATTCCTGATGCCATAATTTAAATTTTTTATTGTAAATAAGTGGTGAAAAATGCTCTTTTTCTGGGTGCTAATGTAATGAAAAAAGCTTTTTTCAGGTAGTAGCATTATTGTTTTTTTTATCATAATTAAGTGGTTGCGTTAATTTTTGCTGTTTTAAGAAATAAACTTTTTTGTTAAACAGAATTACTTTGCAATGAATTTTAATTTTTTAGTTATTCGATCGATTTTTATTTTAAATGTTTGTTTATCAATAGTATAAAGGTTTTTATTTTTTTGATATTAAACTGAAATAATATTTTTATTTGGTTTTGTTTAATCTTTTTTACAAAAAAACGAACTTTTTTAGAAAATTTGAAGCCTATTATATGGTTTATTAGTAATTTTATTTTACATTTGTTTAATAAAATCAATATAACGATGAACAATATAAAAAGTGTATTTAGCATTAAGGATCTGGAGAATCTTTCGGGCATAAAAGCACATACAATACGAATCTGGGAGAAAAGATATGATATTTTGCAACCGATGCGTACCGACACAAACATTCGTTTATATGATTTAGCGAGTTTACAAAAGCTATTGAATATTACATTGTTGCATGATTATGGTTATAAAATTTCTAAAATAGCTACTTATCCACAAGAAAAGATTCCTTCTTTGGTACGAGAGATAATTTCGAACAAAACCGCAAAAAGTCACGCTATAAGTGAGTTGAAAATGGCGATGATGAATTTTGATCAAGAGCTTTTTTTTAATACTTACAATTGGTTAATAGCAGATAAATCATTTAAGGAAATATTCCATCAAGTTTTTATTCCGTTATTGAATGAGTTAGGGTTGTTATGGCAATCAGACACTATTACTCCTGCCCATGAGCATTTTATAAGCTACTTAATCAAACAAAAATTACTTGTAAATACAGAGAAACTACAAGTTTTAAAACCAACCAAGACCGATAAGGTTTTTGTGCTTTCACTCCCCATGAATGAAATACATGAGTTGGGTTTGATGTACTTAAATTATGAAATTTTATTACAAGGATATAAGACTATTTTTTTAGGAGAAAGTATGCCTATTGATAATTTAAAGAATTTAAAAAAGCATTTTGACACTATCGTTTATGTTTCCTATCTTACGGTGCAACCAGAAAGAGATATATTGGATTCCTACATTCAAAAAATGTCCGAAGAATTAGTAGATGAAACTACCGAATTGTGGTTTATTGGTAGGCTGGTTGAGTTCATCAAAAGAGAAGGAATTTCGGATAAAATATCTATTTTTAATTCAATTTCAGAATTAGTAGATCAAATTTAGCGTTTTGTTTAATCTTTTTGTATATTTGCTAAACAAATGAAACACACAATTACAATTATAGGTTCGGGATTTTCAGCTTTGGCTGCTTCTTGCTACTTGGCAAAAAGCGGACATCAAGTTACCGTTTACGAAAAAAATACAACTATTGGCGGTAGAGCCAGACAGTTAAAGAGGGAGGGATTTACATTTGACATGGGACCAAGTTGGTACTGGATGCCTGATGTATTCGAACGTTTTTTTGCCGATTTTGGAAAAAAAACAACTGATTACTATGAATTAGTTAAATTGTCACCCGCGTACAGAGTTTATTACGGAATTGATGATTTTATTACCATTGCTGATAATCTAGAAGAAATTATTACTTCATTTGAAGCAATAGAAAAGGGTAGTGGTACGCTACTTAAAAATTTTATGGCGGAGGCCAAAAGCAATTATGATATTGCTATAAAAGAATTAGTGTATCGTCCAGGTGTTTCTCCTTTAGAATTGATTACGCCAGAAACGGCGATGAAAGTCGGACAGTTTTTTAGCAATATAAGTCGGGATGTTCGCAAGAAATTTAAAAATC
This sequence comes from uncultured Flavobacterium sp., assembly GCA_965366105.1. Taxonomy (GTDB): domain Bacteria; phylum Bacteroidota; class Bacteroidia; order Flavobacteriales; family Flavobacteriaceae; genus Flavobacterium. Next base: position 3,598 of record CBDUEE010000076.1, read on the forward strand.
AAAGGTTGATTCAAATTCTTGAATTTCCGGTTTTATTCCTTGGCGCCAAGCCATCCGATACGCCTTCTTTCTATAGTTTTATGAATTATGCGGATTTTGGTTTAGGAACTTGGCATCCAAAAACAGGAATGTTTGATGTGGTCCGTGCAATGGAAACTTTAGCGAGAGAATTAGGAGTTGAGTTTGTTACGAATGCCAATATCGAAAAGATAATTGTTGAAAATAAAACGGCTAAAGCAATCGTTGTCAATGGAAAAACCATTCACTCTGATTTGATTTTGAGTGGTGCCGATTACCATCATACCGAAACGCTTTTAGATCAGGAACACCGAGCGTATTCAGAGAAATATTGGGACAGTCGCGTTTTTGCACCTTCATCACTGTTATTTTATGTTGGTTTCAATAAAAAAATTGAAAACATTTCGCATCATGCTTTGTTTTTTGATGTTGATTTTTACCAACATGCTAAGGATATTTATGATGAGCCACAATGGCCAGCTGAACCTCTGTTTTATGCTAACTTTCCATCAGTAACGGACAAAACTGCCGCTCCAGAAGGAATGGAATCTGGATTTTTTCTAGTGCCGTTAGCGCCAGGAATTAATGATACAGAAGCACTTAGAGAAGAATATTTTGAAAAAATAATGGATCGATTTGAGTCGCTTACACAACAAAGTGTCAGAAATAATATTATATTTAAACAATCGTTTTGTAAAAATGATTTTGTTTCTGAATATAACTCATATAAAGGGAATGCATACGGAATGGCAAATACGCTATTACAAACTGCATTTTTGAGACCAAAGTTAAAGAGTAAAAAAGTTAAGAATCTATATTTCACGGGACAGTTAACTGTTCCTGGACCGGGAGTTCCACCTGCATTAATTTCTGGAAAATTAGTGTCGGAATTAATTAACAAACAATTTTCAGAGCAATAATATGAAGCAATTATTTGACGATGTATCTTTCAAGTGTAGTAAGCTAGTTACTAAAAACTATAGCACTTCTTTTTCTTTGGCGGTATATATGTTGTCGCCAAGTATTAGGGATGCCATCTATAGCATCTATGGATTTGTTCGTTTTGCGGATGAAATCGTAGATAGTTTTCATGGTTTCGATAAGGAAGATCTCATTACTGAGTTCGAAGAAGACTACTATAAAGCATTTGACAGAGGAATTAGTTTGAACCCCATATTAAATTCTTTTCAGCAAACGGTGAAAGAGTATAACATTACTGACGACTTGATTCAAGCCTTTCTACGCAGCATGAAATTAGATTTGATAAAATCGGATTATCATAGCAAGGAAGAATACGATGCGTACATATATGGATCAGCAGATGTTGTTGGTTTAATGTGTCTAAAAGTTTTTGTAGCTGGTAATAACGAACGTTACAATCAGTTAAAAGACGAAGCCATGCGACTCGGCTCGGCTTTCCAGAAAGTGAATTTCCTTCGTGATCTAAAGGATGATAATTTGGTTTTAAACCGAAATTATTTTCCTGGTGTGGATTTAAATTCCTTTGATGAGAATGCTAAAACTGCTATTATCAAAGAAATAAATGAGGATTTTAGAGTGGCTTATGAAGGTATTGTAAAACTTCCACTTGAAGCTAAGTTTGGTGTTTATACTGCGTTTGTGTACTACAAAAAATTGTTAAAAAAACTAGAAAACACGCCTTATCAAGAAATAGGAAATGCAAGAATCCGTGTTTCAAATTACACAAAAGCAGGATTATTAGCGAAATCTTTCGTATCTTACAAATTAAAGTTAGTTCAATAAACGACTTGTTTTTAAAGGAATTTTTAAATTAAACAGCGCATAAAAATGATATTTTTTTTGATATTTTTCAGTACTTTTCTACTAATGGAATGTGTTACTTGGCTAACGCATAAGTATCTAATGCACGGATCCATGTGGTATTTTCACGCAGATCACCACCAACCTAAATACGCTAATATTTTCGAGAGAAATGATATTTTCTTTGTAATATTTGCCATACCAAGCATTGTACTTTTTTATTACGGAGTAGAAGGGGGAATAAATTATTTATTTTTCATCGGCTTAGGGGTAATGTTTTATGGTTTTTGTTATTTCATGATTCATGATGTATTGATTCACCAACGTTTCAAATGGTTCAAGCATACCAATAATAAATATTTAATTGGACTTAGAAAAGCCCATAAAGTACACCACAAACACCTTGGAAAAGAGCACGGAGAATGCTTCGGAATGCTTTTCGTTCCATTCAAGTATTACAAAATATAAGCTTTAATTAGGGCGTGACCCCACTATCACTAGCGTTACAGCGGGGTCGGGCTATCCGTTCCCGCTTTTTTATAACTCGCAAAAGCCAGTTATAAAAAGAGCTCCACTACTATCCCTCACGCAGAAAAATGCTGCAAACACTTATTTATTTTTCACACTACTATCATGAAAATATACAAACAAGAAACCGTTCAGTACGTAAATGCACCTTTAGCGGAATGTTGGACTTTTTTCTCCAATCCAAAGAATCTTCAGAAAATTACACCCAAAGAAATGGGATTTCAAATCACCGATTTTGATGATAAAAGTATGTATCCTGGTCAAATAATACAGTATAAAGTAACCCCGCTTTTAGGTGTATCCTTAACATGGATGACTGAAATTACGCAGGTCAAAGACAATAGTTACTTTATCGACGAACAGCGTTTTGGTCCCTACAGTTTTTGGCACCACAAACATTTTTTTGAAGCTACACCAACAGGAACTAAAATGACTGATGTAGTTCACTACGGATTACCGCTTGGTTTTCTGGGTAGAATCGTGAATTCGCTAGTGGTTGAAAACAAACTAAAATCAATTTTTGAGCACCGTCGTGTAGTCATTGACAAAATGTTTAATTCAAAATAATGAGCAAGCCACAAGTAGCTTTTTTTTGGTTCCGACGTGATTTGCGCTTGGAAGATAATGTAGGATTATTTCACGCCTTACAGTCTAAATATCCAGTCATTCCGTTATTCATTTTTGATGATGCTATTCTGGATAGTCTTCCAAATAATGATCCAAGAGTTGGATTTATACACGAAAATCTTTCTAAAATTAATGCACAATTACTAGAACAAGGAAGCTCTATTTTAATAAAAAAAGGGAATATTTTTGAGGTTTGGGAAGCTCTTTTAAAAGAATTTGATATCAAAGAAGTTTTCTTTAATAAAGATTACGAACCGTATGCCATTCAAAGAGATACTGCTATTTGCGAATTTTTAGAAAAAAATAATGCTATTGCTTATTCCTATAAAGACCAAGTTATTTTTGAAGAAAAAGAAATTACAAAAGCCGATGGATTGCCTTATACCGTTTATACTCCGTTTAAAAATAAATGGTTAGAAAAATACAAAACTTTAGCTCCTGTGCCTGAATATGACTGTGCTGCTTCGTTTTCAAATTTTTATAAAAGTGACTTCAGTTTACCAACTTTGGAGCAAATTGGTTTTCACGAAAGTGCTATAAAAGTAAAAGCTAATAATCTCAAATTTGTTACCAATTATCAAGATATAAGAGACTTTCCCGCCTTAGATCAAACCTCGTATTTATCCCCACATTTGCGTTTTGGAACCGTAAGTATCCGAAAATTAGTGAACTGGGCTTTTCATAAAAATGATGTTTTTTTGAGTGAATTAATCTGGAGAGAGTTTTTCATGCAAATTCTTTTTAGTTTTCCAAAAGTAGTCACTCAAAACTTTAAAGCGGCTTATGACGGAATTCAGTGGCGCAACAATGAAGAAGATTTCAAACGTTGGTGCACCGGAACTACAGGTTATCCAATGGTCGATGCGGGTATGCGTCAACTTAATGAAACAGGATATATGCATAACAGAGTGCGTATGGTAGTGGCGAGCTTTTTATGCAAGCATTTATTAATTCAGTGGCAATGGGGCGAAGCCTATTTTGCCGAAAAATTACTAGATTATGATATGTCAGCCAACATCGGAAACTGGCAATGGGCTGCAGGAACAGGTTGCGATGCAGCACCTTATTTTAGAGTTTTTAATCCTGAAATTCAACAAAAGAAATTTGATGAAAAAGGAATCTATGTTCGCAAATGGATTAAGGAATTCCAATTAGGATACGGAAAACCAATGGTCGAACACGCGATGGCAAGAGATCGTGCAATTGCCACTTATAAGGCTGGAATTGTAAAGTAGTATTTTTTACTTAAATTATTTTTACCATATAAGTCATTTAAGTTTTTTTACATAATGAGTAAGTTTGTGAAGCAGGATTTAAGAAATATAAGTTTTTTTAAACACGGATTACACGGATTTAAAAGATTACCGCAGATTTTAATGTATTCTTTGGATTAAATAATTCGTAGTTCAAGAAATGATATATTAAGAATATACTACTTCTCAACTTCAATCGATATTTTTTTCCAAATTAGAGTTAATTAAAATCATCTCTAACGCTCGAGCCTCAAAACTTTTTTAAAAACTTAATTAAACTTTCTTTTTTGGGTGGTAAAAAATAACAATTATTTTTATATGTCTTATATGTTTAATAAATTTTGGCAGTTAATTTACCTTTCAATATAAATTACCAAATGGGTTTAAGTTTACCACGCAAATAAACCCAATCTTATTCATTGAATTAATTACTTGATTAACTTCGCCAGCATTCCCTTAAAAATAAACCCATGGAATGGCAAAACAGAATACCAATACACTTTTCCCCAAAAACCTCTAGGTCTAAAAGTTGCTGCTTGGTATAAAGTATTGTGAATAATCTTAAATTCAAGCCAAGCTTCACCCGGTAATTTCATTTCAGCGAATAGAACTAATTTGCCTTCTTCTTTGTTGGCATATAAAACGCGCCAAAAATCTAAAGCATCACCAGAATGAATATCGTGTCGGTTTGTTCTTCCTCTTCTTGATCCAACGCCACCGTATAATTTATCTATAAAACCGCGTAAATCCCACAACCAGTCACCATAATACCAACCGTTATCACCACCAATAGACCAAATCTGGTTGATGGTAAAATCGCGGTCTATAATTTCCATTTTACGACGATCGATAAAACAGTCTTTTTTAGGGACTTTTAAATATTCCGACATATTACTGTTGAAACGACCGCTTACTAAGGAATCTTTCCAACTTGATGCTACTTTGTCCTCATCAACTTTTATCAAAGCACGAGACAGCGCTTGCTTATAAGTCATTGGAGTAACATCCAGTAATTCATTAATTCGGGTATCGCTACAAACTACTTCGACTTTCATACTGCTTACAAGGGCAGAAGCCAATCGATAGGAGGTTGAGGTAACAAAATACAACCAATAGGAAGATAGTTTGGGCGTCATTATAGGAACCGTAACAATCCAACGTTTTAGATTTTTTGCTGCAGCAAAACCCATTAGCATTTCTTTGTACGTCAAAATATCTGGTCCACCAATATCAAAACTTTGATTATAAGTGGCTGGATTAAATAATGATTTAGACAAAAACTGAAGTACATCTGTAATTGCAATAGGTTGACATCTTGTGTTCAACCATTTTGGCGTAATCATTACCGGTAATTTATTTATTAAATCCCGAATAATTTCAAAGGAAGCACTTCCAGAACCTACAATAATTCCTGCTCGTAGCGTTGTTGTTGCAAAAGTTCCCGTATTCAAAATTTCCTCTACTTTTTTTCTAGAGGATAAGTGCTTGGATAATGATTTATCATTCACAATACCACTCAAGTAAATAACCTGTTTGGCGTTAGTTTCATTTAGTCGGTTTACAAAATTTAGCGCGGATTGACTCTCTAACTCATCAAAATTGGATGCAGAGCCGGACATCGAATGAATCAAATAATACGCTGCATCAATAGTATCTGGAATGTTAGCTAATGTTTCGTCATTTAAAAAATCAACTTCGACAACGCTAACTTTATCTTTAAATTCAATTGGAAAATAAAATCTATTTTTATCTCTTACACAACAGATTATATCATGTCCTTGTGTTACCAATAATGGTAAAAGTCGCTTTCCGATATAACCTGTTGCGCCTGTTAAGAGAATTTTCATGGTATTTTATTTTTAATATTGCAAAGTCATTTTTGTTTATACAACTGCTGTTATGTGGTAAAAGTTGCTTTAAATCTTCTTAGATTTTAAATAAAAAGTAAAAAGTAGAGTAGATTTTTGTTACTAAATTAGCTTAATTTATTAGAAATCAAATTTATAAATTCTTTTCTCGTCTTGTTTTTTTCAAACGCACCTGTAAAAGAAGAAGTGGTAGTAACTGAATTTTGCTTCTGAATGCCACGCATTTGCATACACATATGTTGCGCTTCGATCACAACAGCTACTCCAAGAGGATCCAGTGCTTCCTGAATACAATTTTTAATCTGGTCTGTCAATCGTTCTTGTACTTGCATTCTTCTTGCAAAAGCATCTACTACTCTTGGAATTTTGCTCAAGCCAACAATTTTACCATTCGGGATGTAAGCAACGTGCGCTTTCCCAAAAAAGGGTAGCATGTGGTGTTCGCACATCGAATATACCTCAATATCTTTAACGATAATCATTTGACGGTGATCTTCTGTGAACATCGCTGATTTTAAAATTTCTAAAGGATCTAAACCATAACCATGTGTAAGATATTGCATTGCTTTAGCGACTCTTTCTGGTGTTTTTTCTAGACCTTCTCTATTTACATCTTCTCCAAGCGTTCCAATTACTGTTTTGTAATTACTAGCTAATGCTTCTGTTACTTCTGTATCGTATTGCTCTATTTTTTCGTAGCTTTTCATTTCTTTAATCATGGTTTTATTTTTTATTTTAACGTGGTTTAATTAGATTTTGAAGGTTACAATTCCGTAATCCATCTCAAATACTTGTCCTGAAATTGATTTTGCATGTTCTGAAATAAGAAAGTTAGCCATGCTTGCAACCTCCTCTGGTTTCAAGTATCCTTTCATCGGATGGCGTTCTACCATATTCTCTTTCATGCGATCGTTTCTCAGAATTCCTGCAGCTAGAGAAGTTTCTGTGATTGTTGGTGCAATGGCATTGATGCGAACCACCGAAGCTAATTCTGCTCCTAATGACTTTACCAATCCTTCTACACCCGCTTTTGCAGTAGCAATACTTGCATGAAAAGGCATTCCTAATTTGGCCGCTACGGTGCTGAATAAAACAATAGACGGATTATTTCCTTTTTTTAAAACAGGCAAATATTTCTGAATCGTCTTTACTGCTCCAATGACATTAATTTCGAAGTCCGTTCTGAAATCATCAATACTTAGACTTCCTATCGGTTTTAAATTAATAGAACCGGGACAATAAATCAAAGTGTCTATGTTTTCAATTTCTGGAAGTGTGTCTTTCAAAACATCTAAAGAGAAGTGTTTTAAATTGGGATGTGTTATTTCTGGCGCATTTCTACTGATGTTAAACACTCTATTGCTTTCTAATTGTTGCAACAAAATGGCACTACCAATTCCTTTGCTTCCGCCAATGATTACTATATTTTTCATCTTTATTAAAATAGTTATTATGAATATAATTTGGTTTTATTATTTCTTACTAGCAGGTTAGCGCTTAGCAATCTTATTGTTATTAATTTGTCTTTGCATGCTACATTTAAAACGTCCTTCTCTAAAATCTCTTAATTTTTCATGTTTTGTTTTACGTCCTTGAACGCGTTCGCGCCACATTCTAAAACTCGATGGTTTCATTTCCGTACGCATCAAATCGATTACTTCTTGCTCTTTTAAACCAAATTGTAGCAAAATAGCATCAAATGTGGTTCGGTCTTCCCAAGCCATTTCTATAACTCGGTCTTTTTCTAAATCAGTTAGTTGTTTCTTTTCTGTCACAATTTCTTTTTTTTATTTAAAATGTATTTTTATATCTCTGTAAAATTTATTCGCTATCTCCAATATCAGCCATGGTATGTAATTTTAATATGCGCAAACCTTCTTCTTTTACTAATGGATTTTTTTTCATACTCCATAAAAAATCACTTGCATATTTTCTAGTTCTTTCCATGTTTACGATCGGTTTTGGATAATTTATACCTATTTCAAAATCATTAAATTTTTGATCTAAATAAGTCATTTTATAGGGTTCGTGTACAAATGCTCTAGGCAAGTTTTGTAATTCAGGTACCCATTTTTTTATAAATTCTCCTTCGGGATCGTGTTCGTAACTGTTTTTTATTGGATTGTATATACG
>CBDUEE010000077.1:0-11762 GCA_965366105.1 uncultured Flavobacterium sp.
TTATACTTTCATCATTCAGCATGCTTTTTAACATGTTTTCGATACCACTTTTTAAAGTAAAAGTCGATGATGGACAACCACTACAAGCACCTTGAAGAATTACTTTCACAGTTTTGTCATTTTCATTATAGGAATCAAAAGCAATATTTCCTCCATCAGCTTGTACGGCTGGTTTTACGTACTCTTCTAATATATTGATAATTTGTTGTGAAGTGACATCCAGATTGTCAAATTCCTTTGCTTTAATATCTTCTTTAGCAATTACTGCTGCCACATAATTTTCATCTAAAACAGTTCCACCATTTTCAATGTATTGTTTAATGAAACTTCTTAATTCTAAAGTTATTTCTTCCCATTCGTTAATTTCATATTTAGTTACCGAAATGTAATTTTCGTCAATGAAAATTTCTTTAACATAAGGAAATTTGAATAATTCTTTTGCTAATGGTGAAGCAGAAGTTTGATCAATATTTTTGAATTCTATAGCATTTTTAGTTAGCATTTTGCTTACTACAAATTTTAAGGCAGATGGGTTAGGTGTTGTCTCGCCATAAACGGTAACGGGTTGCTTTTTAGTTTTATTTTCATCTACTGTAATGATAATTCCACCATCGCTTACAAATTTTTCGATTTGTTCTGCAACAGCATCTTTTACGTCATCCCATTCTACAATATTGTATTTCTCAATTGCAATAAAATTACCTGAGATGTAAATTGTTTTTACAAATGGTAAATAAAACAGCTGTTGTGCTAAAGCTGATGGTTTTGCTTCATCAATGTTCTTAAATTCAAAACTTTCATTTTGAGTGATAAAGTCTTGAAATTCAAACTTTAGTATAGTTGGATTTTGTGTTTCTTTTATGGTAACTTTGTTCATGGTTTTACAAATTTTTACAAATTTAGTAAAGTTATTTTCTACGAATAACTATATTTGATTTTTTAATGAATAAATTAACTTAAGTTTAATTTTACTTTGGGCATTTTAATGCTTCAATGAAGGTTTATGTTGATTTAAAATTATTTGTTTTACTTAAAGTTTTTCAATGTATTGTAAATTTAGAATTTTAGTTGCTTTATTCTTTGTATCGTATTGTTCCTTTTCACAAGAAGGAATTCCAGTTTATTCAGATTATTTATCAGATAATTATTATTTGATACATCCTTCCATGGCTGGTGCCGCAAACTGTGCAAAAATTAGGCTTACTGCCCGTAAGCAATGGTTTGATCAGGTAGACGCTCCAGAATTACAAACACTAAGTTTTAACGGTAGAGTAGGAGAGAAAACGGGTGTAGGTGTCATTCTTTTTAATGATATAAATGGCTACCATTCTCAAAAAGGAATCAAATTTACTTACGCATATCATTTAATGTTTTCAAGAGATCAAATTGATTTGAACCAACTTTCTTTCGGTATGAGTGCTGGATTTATTCAAAGTCAATTAGACGAAACAGAATTTTTGCAATCAGGGGATTACGATCCTATTATTGATGGTACCGTGGTTCAAAAAAACACTTATTTTAATGTAGATGTTGGAACATCTTATAATTTTTTAGATTTTTATGCTCATGCAACGGTAAAAAATGTTGTTGAAACTAGACGCAATATTTATACGGAGTATGAAAGTGATAATCTTAGGAAATATTTACTGAGTGCAGGATATATTTTTGGAAATAAAAATAGGATATTATGGGAACCTTCTGTTTTATTTCAAATGGTAGAGAAAACAAGAGAAAAATCAATTGATATTAATATCAAAGCTTATAAAAACTTAGATTTCGGCAGAGTTTGGGGCGGTTTATCTTACAGAAGAAGTTTTGATGGTGCTCAATATCTTAATGGTAATTCACTTTCTGTCCAAAAACTCCAATATATTACTCCAATAGTAGGTGTCAATTTTAATAAATTTATGTTCGCTTATACGTATTCAAAATTGTCTGGTGCTGTAAAATTTGACAACGGCGGTTATCATCAAATTACTTTAGGGATCGATTTATTTTGCAAACAAGAAAAATACGATTGTAACTGTCCCGCTATTAATTAATTCTTTTCATATCATGCTTATTAAATCTGTAAATGGCAAATCACCATCAATTCCTGAGGATTGTTATGTTGCCGAAAATGCCACTATTGTAGGAGATGTTTCGTTTGGTTCAAAGTGTAGTGTTTGGTTCAATGCTGTTATTCGTGGTGACGTAAATTTTATCAAAATAGGTAATAAAGTTAACATTCAAGATGGAGCTATTATTCATTGTACGTATCAAAAACATCCAACAATTATAGGCAATAATGTCTCAATTGGGCATAATGCGATTGTACATGGTTGTGTGGTTCATGACAATGTGTTAATTGGAATGGGAGCAATTGTAATGGATAATTGTGTTATCGAAAGTAATTCTATTGTGGCAGCTGGTGCAGTAATTACACAAAATACTGTGGTTGGTGCAGGTACGATTTGGGCGGGAGTTCCTGCCAAGAAAGTAAAAGATATTGATCAATCTAACTTTGCTGGTGAAATCGACCGTATTTCTAATAATTACGTAATGTATTCGAGTTGGTTTAAGGATGAAGAATAATTACTATTTAACTAGAAGTTTTTTTCTTCAACAGTATATTTAGTTCCTATAATTTCCCTAAATACTTTGGGATCTGTATTAGTATAAAAAATAGATTCACTAAAAATTGAGGATGAATAGCCAATTTTCTCACTCAGTAATTTTTGAGTTTGTCTTGCCACAGCCTCACCAGAATCAATAATTTGAATGTGTTTAGGAAGTATTTTTTTTATTTGCGGGATTAGGAATGGATAATGACTGCATCCTAATACTAAATAATCAATATTTGCTTCTATCATAGGTTTTAAATAGGATAGCAGTAATTGTGTCATTTCTGGCGAATTGATTTGTCCATTTTCAATAAGCTGAACTAATCCATGACCTACTTGTTCCATTATTTTAGTATCCTGATACTTCTCAGTTGTTTTATTAAAAAGTGCACTATTCAAAGTCCCTTGCGTAGCCAGTATGCCTATAATTTGAGTTTTAGAATGGGTTACGGCTGGTTTTATCGCTGGTTCTATACCAATGAAAGGAATTTTATATTTTGCTCTTAATTCTTGAATTGCATTCGTTGTGGCCGTATTGCAAGCGACCACGATTAATTTACAGTTCATTTCAAGTAGGAACTCCGTATTTTTCATACTCAAAGCAATAATTTCATCTTTAGACTTTTGTCCGTAAGGTGCATTTTTGCTATCAGCAAGATAAATAGTTTTTTCATTAGGTAGTAATTCATGTATGGCTGACCAAATTGTAGTACCACCAATTCCTGAATCAAAAATTCCTATAGCTTGATTATTTCTCATTAAAACAAAGTTAAGTGCTCTTTATTAATTTTCCTAAAAAATTATTCTAACAAAAAAAAACCACTCAGTCCAAATTTTGGTTGAGTGGTTGATTGAATTGTTATTTCTAAATTTTAGAAACCTAAATCTTTTTTTACATCTGCAGTTAAGTTAGGTCCATCAGCAAGTAAAAGAGAAGAACCGTCAAGAACATATTGAAATCCTTTTGCTTTACCTACTTTTTGAATAGAAGCTCTTACTTTTTCCATTAATGGTTTAACGATATCAGATTCTTTTTGTTGTAATTCTTTTTGAGCATTGTCTCTATAATCAACAATTCTTTTTTGCATATCCTGCACTTCTTTAGAACGGTCACCGTTTATAGCTTCAGTAACTGTTGCCGCTTCAGATTCGTACTTTTTTAATTTTGCTTGGTATTCTTCAACCATTTTTTTATAATCGGCATCATAAGTAGTACTCAATTTATCTAATTGTTTTTGAGCATCTAACATTGCTGGCATTTTTGTCATAATTTCACTTACATCAACATGAGCTGTCTTTGCTTGTGCATTAATTGTTTGATTTGCTCCTAACATTAATATTGCAGCAATTAGTAGAGTTTTGATTTGTTTCATCGTTTTTAAAATATTAAGTAATTAATTGTTGTTTGTGTTTTCTTTTAATTTTTCTTCTTTTGCTTTTTTAATTGCTTCTCTGTCTTCAAGAGTTTTTCTTCTTTTTTCTTCTAATTCTTTTTGGCGTTCTTCAATGAGTTTTTTACGGTCTTCTAATGTTTTTGTTTTAGCATCAACTTGTTTTTGTCTAGCGTCTTCTATAGCGTCTTTTTTTGTGTCACTACCTATTGGTAAAGCTATAGCGTCTTCTTTAACATTTGCAGAAACCGTGCCAATTTTTTTAGACTCTCTATCTGCTTGAAGTTGCTTTCTTTTGTCTTCAAATTCCTTTTTCTTTTGTTCTTGAAGCAATTTTCTATCCTCTAGAACTTTCTCTCTTACTGTCTTTTTCTCATCCAATATTTTTTGTCTCTCCGCTAGAGCTGGATTATCATCTACTGCGTCTTCTTTACTTTCTTTAGCTTCTGCTTCCTTTTGCTGTTTTTTAGTGAGTTGTTCCCTTTTTTCGGTACGGTTTAATACTCGTAAAACTTGCTCGCTAATATCAAATCTTTTAGCTGCGAATAACATGGTTAAGTCAGATGATTTGTCAAATATAAAATCATATTTTAGGCGTTCCGCAATATCCTGAACAGCTGTAAAAACTTGATCTTGGATTGGTTTTACCAAAACAGATTTTTGAGTTATTAGATATCCATTAGCTCCAAAGATTTTTTGTTGGTATTCTAAATTTTCATTTTCAAGGAAGCTAATTTCTGTTTCTCTCTCTTCAATTAACTCTTTTGTTAATAATACTTTCTCTGCTTTTAAGGCTTCCTTTAATTTGTTTATTTCTATTTTTTTAGTTTCAATCTCTAATTTCCATTTTTGAGCTTTTTGCTCTAACTGAATTTTAGCCTCTGTATAATCTTGTACATTTTCTAAAATGTACTCCATATCAATGTAGCCTAGTTTTGTTCCTTTGGCTTGAGCATTAATTATAGCTGTTGTAATTAAGGCTAAAAATACAGATAAAAATTGTTTTTTCATAAAGCTGCTCTATTTAGAAATCATAAACCAATTTTCTTAGAATTGTTGGCCAATTATAAAATGGGTTTCCCATCCATTAGGTTTTGATTGTCCTGGTAAGGCATCAAAACCGTGTCCGAAATCAATTCCTAATAATCCAAATGCTGGCATAAATACACGTAAACCAACCCCTGCGGAACGACTTAATGCAAAAGGATTGTAGCTCTTGAAATCAGCATAAGAAGAACCTGCTTCCATAAAGGCTAATGCATAAATTGAAGCCGATGATTTTAATGTTATTGGATAACGTAATTCCATTGAAAATTTATTAAAAACGGTAGCTCCAATTTGTTCATTTGTTCCTTGTTTTACAGGAGTCAAAGAGTTGTTAGGATACCCTCTCAACTGTATGGTTTCTCTACCATCCATAGAGTAATTGGCCAATCCATCACCACCAAGGTAGAATCGTTCAAAAGGAACTGCTCCTCTTTCTTGATTGTAAGCACCTAGAAAACCAAATTCAGCTAATGTTTTAAGAACTAATTTACCATAAATTTTGCTATACCAGTCTGCTTTGAATTTTATTTTATAATATTCTAACCAATTAAATCTTTTTTGATCCACTTTACTAACATCTGCAGCGGCTAGATTAAAATCAGTAACCTTATTTCCATTACTGTCAATGTAGTCACCTATATTCACAATGTTTCCATTTGTATCAGGTATATTTTGACGATCTACCGTATTCTTTAATTTGTATTCTTTCTGGTCTCCAAGTGTTGCATAATTAGTTCCATTGATTAAGGAATAAGGAGGTGTCAGTTTTGCTGTTAAACTAAATTCAGAACCATAAGTTGGGAAAATTGGATTCAAACCTTTACTACTTCTTGTAAGCCCTACCGTATAGGCTAAGTTTCTTGAAGTACCGTTTCCAAATGTAAATAATCCTGTATTATAATTATTTAATGAATAATGTTGGTAGCTTATCGCTTGTGAAAGTACAAAATAATCATCTGGAACAGTCAACCTTTTGGCAATACCTACTGATAATGTTAAAATGTCAAAGCTTTTTGTTTTATCTGCTCTCTGAGTTATATAGTTGTTTAAATACTGTTTGCTATAAGATAGTGACGTGCTAAAGGATACCGGTTTTTTTCCTCCAAACCATGGTTCTGAAAACGATACACTATAGGTTTGAAAATAAGTACTGGCTTGTAGACGAAGTGATACTTTTTGACCATCACCCATAGGAAGTGGTCTGTATGCTTCTTTATTTAATAAGTTTCTAGCCGAAAAGTTATTGAAAGATAATCCAAGTGTACCAATGAATCCACCACCACCGTAACCTCCTTGAAGCTCAATTTGGCTAGATCCTTTTTCAACAAGATTGTATTCAATGTCTACTGTTCCTGCTGCTGAATCTACATTCTTGAATTTTGGATCGATTGCTTCTGGGTCAAAAAATCCTAATTGTCCTATTTCTCTAATCGTTCTTACTAATTGATCTTTACTGTATTTTTCTCCAGGTTTTGTTCTTAATTCACGGTAAATTACGCGGTCATTTGTTTTGTCATTTCCTACAACAGTAATCTTGTTAAAATAGGCAATTGGACCTTCGGTAATACGTATTTCAAAATCAATAGTGTCGTTTGCAGTTCTAACTTCGACAGCATTTATATTAGAAAATAAATAACCATTATTCTGGTATAAATTAGTAATGTCTTCTGCATCAGGTTTAGACTTATCTGCAATTCTTTTCTCAAGTAAAACGCCGTTGTAAGTATCTCCTTTTTTAACACCTAATATTTGACTTAAACCTTGATCGGTATAAATTGTATTCCCTAAGAATTTTATATCTCCAAAATAATATTTATTACCTTCTTCAAGATTGATTTTTATATCTAAGGCATTTTTATTCTTGTTGTAAGCAACAGAATCAGAGACTATTCTAGCGTCACGATAGCCTTTTTCCTTGTATACTGCTATTACTTTTTCTAAATCTTTTTTATATTTTTCTTTTATGAATTTAGAAGATTTCCAGATTCGAAAAACATTTTTCTGTTTCGTATCTTTCATTGCTTTTCGCAAAGTTTTACTGCTTAATTTTGTATTTCCTGAAAAATCTATTTTTTCAATTTTTACCTTATCACCTTTGTCAATAGTAACAAGCATATTGACCTGGTTTGTTGCAGCAGAGTCTTTTACAGTATTGATGTTTACTTTAGTGTTATAGTAGCCATCTTTTTTGTATTTATTTTCAATATAATTCTTAGTAGTTGTAATTAAGTTTTCATTGACTACTTTTCCTTTATTAAGACTGTTGTCTTTAATTAAAGCTTCTGTCTTAGACTTCTTAACTCCTACAAATTTTACTTGGTTTAATTTTGGTAGTTCAACGATGTTTAAATCAAGATAAATACTATCATTTTGTATTTTATTTACATAAAAAGAGATTTCATCAAAAAGGCCTAGTTTTCCTAGTTTTTTAATAGCAGTACTAATTTCTTCTCCTGGAATAGTAATTTGCTGTCCTTTTTGTAAACCAGAAAAAGTAACAACGGTTTGTGAATTGAAACTGATATCTCCAACAATGGTTACATCGGCCAAAATGTATTTTTTGCCCTGATCAAAAGGAACTCTTTCTTGGGCTTTAACGGCTGTAAAACCTCCAAAAATCAAAACGGTAAGGGCTATTTTTATGCTTTTATTTAACACTAAAAAATTATTTAATTTGTTCACTTGTTTTTCCAAATCTACGTTCTCTTTTTTGATAACTAACGATAGCCTCATATAAATCTTGTTCTTTAAAGTCAGGCCACAATATATCAGTAAAATACAATTCTGCATAGGCAATTTGCCATAACAAAAAGTTACTTATTCTATGTTCTCCACTTGTTCGTATTAATAAATCTACGTCCGGTAAATTTTGCGTGTAAAGATGCTCATTAATAATTGAATCGTCAATAGTGTCTATTGAAATTATATTATTTTTAACTTTACTACATATATTTCTTACCGCATGAACAAGTTCTTCCCTAGAACCATAGCTTAAGGCCAAGGTTAGAGTCATTTGAGTATTGTCTTTTGTTTTGTCAATTACATCAAGAAGTTCTTTTTGTGCTGATTTTGGTAATTTTTCTAAATTGCCAATTGCAGTAAGTTTTATATTGTTTTTTTGTAAGGTTGTGAGTTCCTTTTTCAAAGAGTTAATAAGTACTCTCATTAGGGTCTCTACTTCTAGTTTGGGTCTATTCCAATTTTCAGTTGAGAAAGCATATAAAGTAAGGAATTCAATGCCTAATTTAGCACTTGCTTCTATAATTATTTTCACTGATTTAGTCCCACTTTCGTGACCCAAAGCTCGTAAAAGCCCTTGCTGTTTTGCCCAACGCCCATTACCGTCCATAATTATGGCTAGGTGTTTGGGCAATTTTGATGCGTCAATATTCTGTAGTAAATTCATTTATTTATTGTGCACAATAACAGGGTTTTTCTCCAAAAGTATACGTTAAAGTAACTCCTGAAAATACATACCAATCATTGTTATTTATATTTCCAAAATTTTGATTGTAACTTCCATCTATATTATCAGTCAAAGTATAACGTGCTCCAGTTTCTAAGGCAAGTATAATTTGTGGTGTTATGTTCGACTTAATTCCTATAATCATAGGGATTGCTATTGATTTACTTCTTTCTGTTCTGCCTTCTACGGATGTTCTTGTTATAGGATCTGTTAAAGTGTATTTGCTTATAAAATAACTAATTCCAGAGGATACAAAAGGAGTAATTTTTCTACTTGAATCATGAAGATTAAAATCAAAAAAATTAAATTCTAAACCTAAATAGACCTCTTTCAAATTGTTTTTAAAGTGATACCCTCTTTGGTTTCTGCTGTTTTCTTTTGAATCTAAATCATTTGAAGTGATTTGAGATTGCGTATAAGAAAACCGATAAGCATGCCTTGGACTTTTATTCCATTTGTAAAGCAATCCTATGGCAGGTTCGTTTGGCGAAATGTAATTTGTACGGCCTATATCACCGATATAATTACTTCCGCCTAAAAAAAGACCAACCTCATGAATCTGAGCTTGGACCCCCATTACAGGGATAAGGCAAATAAATAAATAAAAAATCTTGTTCATTTAATGAAAAATTGCGTGCAAATATAATAATTATCAATTCGATTCAATACCCATTCAGTTAAATCTGTATTTTTTTGTAATAACTTAGTTAAAACAAAATAAGTATTTGTTTCATTAAACGGTAAAAGTTAATAAAATCGTATCCTAGTTCAGAAAAATGATTTAATTTCTCTTGTCTTCTCCCCAAAGTAATTTGTTACGTAATGTTTTCACAAACGTTTCTTCTGGTATTTCTACCATGTTGATGTGAAAAGGGGTTTTCTTTAATGTCAAGATCGATTCGTTTTTTACAGAAGTAACTCTAGAGTCTAATGATACTAAATAATTAGCTTCTCTTCCAGAAACTTTCAATCGAATTTCAGTATTGTCAGGGACTACTAGTGGTCTAGTGGTTAAGTTATGAGGGGCAATAGGTGTTATAACTAAACTTTTTACATCCGGGGTCAAAATAGGACCACCACAGCTTAAGTTATAGCCCGTAGTTCCGGTAGGTGTTGAAATAATTAAACCATCAGCCCAGTAAGAATTCAAATATTCATCATTCAGATAGGTGTCAATTGTAATCATGGCAGTAGTGTCTTTTCTACTAACCGTAATTTCATTCATTGCGAAATTCATTTCTTCGATAGACTCATTTGGCGTTGAGCAGTTTATACTAATTAAGGCTCTTTTAGAAAGAGTGTATTTTTTATCTAAAACAAATTGAAGGAATGATGCAATATTTTCTTTTTGTACACTTGCTAAAAAACCTAATCTTCCCGCATTAATCCCTAAAATTGGAATGCCCGAATCACGTACCAATGTAGCTGCTCTCAAAATAGTTCCGTCACCACCAATGCTAATCAGCATGTCAAAACTAGAATCTAGTTCCGTATGAGAACTGAACGTTTTGTATTTATTTTCAACTAGCTTTCGTTCATGAATCATCGAAAGGAAGTTAGCTTCTATAATCATCTCTACATTGTTTTTTGTAAAAAAAACAAAGATGTCATTTATAATGGGTTGGGTGCTGTTTTGATAATATTGACCGTAGATCGCTACTTTCATTTATGTTTAAAATTAGATAATGATTGGAATGAAATAATTAGAAAATTAAAGTATTGACAGATAGCAATATTTTCTGATTGAAACATTTCCTAATTCATTTTGTTATATATTGAGGTATTTATCTAAATATTCAGAACGTTCCTTTAAGTTGTTGATGTAATTGTCTTCCTGATGGTCGGACATGATTTCATAATCGTACCTTCTAAAAGTTTGAATTATTTCGTTTATTGCTCCTAAACTTATTTTTAAAGTTACTTCTACGGTATTTATATCTGCTTCAGAGATAAATACACCTAAAATTTTTCCGTTGTTGCTTTCGACAATTTGTGTAATTTGACTCATGGAATAATCTAAAATCGGTTTTTTGACAACAATAATAGCACCGGGTTCTTTTAGAAAAGGGGTTTCATGAAAAAACTTCATGATGTCTTCTATTTCATAATAACCAACATACATATTGTTTTCGTCTAGAACAGGAACCAAATTAGTATGGTTTTTTGCGAATACTTCCAGTACATCCAACCAAATAGTTGTAGTTCTGGCAAAAAAACCTTCTAATGTAAAGCGATAATCGGTCACTTTTTTATCAAAATCAAATGTTTCAATATCTTCCGATGCAATGCTACCAATATAAACTCCCTCTTCAACTATTGGAAAATGGGAAAAGTGTAAATCGTCAAAAAACGTTTGAACAGTAGATATGGTATCTTGACTGTCAATCGCTTTAAAATCATTAGTAATGTATTCTGTAATTTCTGTCATAAATCATTCCTCAATATTCGATGCAAAATAATCAAAAATAAGCAAAAACTCCTAAGTTTTACTTTGTATTTTTGCTGTCAGTTAATTGTAGTATCTAAATAAAAATCAGTTTTCATGACAAAGTTAAGTGTAAATATCAATAAAATAGCCACTTTGCGCAATGCTCGCGGTGGGAATGTTCCCGATTTATTAAAAGTAGCCTCGGATATTCAGAAATTTGGAGCGCAAGGAATCACCATTCATCCTCGACCAGATGAACGTCATATTCGTTATCAAGATGCTCGCGACTTGAAAACGATCGTCTACACGGAATTTAATATTGAGGGAAATCCACAACACAATTTCATAGATTTAGTTTTAGAATGCAAACCAGAGCAAGTAACTTTAGTTCCTGATGCTATTGGAGCCATTACATCTTCGGCAGGTTGGGATACAGTAAAAAATCAAGCCTATTTGACAGAGATGATTCAAGAGTTCCAACGTCACGGTATTCGAACTTCTATTTTTGTAGATCCTATTCATGAAATGATCGAAGGCGCTAAAAAAACCGGAACAGATAGAATCGAATTATACACAGAAGCCTTTGCACATCAATATAGTTTAGGCAACGAAAGAGGAATTGATCCGTATATCAAAGCGGCTATTTTTGCAAATGAATTAAATTTAGGAATCAATGCTGGTCATGATTTAAGTTTGGATAACATTCAATTTTTCAAACAAAATATTCCTGGGTTACTCGAAGTTTCCATAGGTCATGCACTAATTTCCGAAGCTTTATATCTAGGTTTGGAAAATGTGGTAAATATGTATTTACAAAAAATGAAATA
>CBDUEE010000078.1:0-11724 GCA_965366105.1 uncultured Flavobacterium sp.
GCCATTCTCAATTCAGTTAATGCATATTCTACAGCAACTTTATGATCATCAGCTAATTTAGAACCAAGTTCTTTTAATTGAGTTTCAGTTTGGAAGATCATTCCGTCAGCTTCGTTCAATTTTTCTGCTCTAGATCTTGCGATTTTGTCAGACTCAGCGTTAGCTTCAGCATCTTGTTTCATTCTTTCGATTTCTTCAGAAGTTAATCCAGAAGAAGCTTCGATACGAATGTCATGAGATTTTCCTGTTCCTTTATCAGTTGCAGAAACTTTGATGATACCATTAGCATCAATATCAAAAGTTACTTCAATTTGAGGAACTCCTCTTGGTGCTGGTGGAATACCGTCTAAGTTAAAACGACCAATCGTTTTGTTATCAGCAGCCATTGCTCTAGCTCCTTGAAGAACGTGTAGTTCAACAGTTGGTTGAGAATCAGCAGCAGTTGAGAAAACTTGAGATTTTTTAGTTGGAATAGTAGTGTTAGACTCAATTAATGTAGTCATAACTCCACCCATAGTTTCGATACCTAAAGATAAAGGTGTAACGTCAAGTAACAATACATCTTTTACATCTCCAGAAAGAACTCCACCTTGAATAGCTGCTCCAATTGCAACAACTTCATCAGGGTTAACTCCTTTAGACGCTTTTTTACCAAAGAATTTCTCTACTTCTTCAGCGATTCTTGGCATACGAGTTGAACCTCCTACAAGAATAACTTCGTCAATATCAGAAACAGATAAACCTGCATCTTTTAATGATTTAGCAACTGGTTCCATAGAACGTTTTACTAAAGCATCAGTTAATTTTTCAAATTGAGATCTAGTTAATTTTTTAACTAAGTGTTTTGGTCCTGAAGCTGTAGCAGTTACGTAAGGTAAGTTGATTTCAGTTTCAGCAGAAGAAGACAATTCAATTTTTG
This sequence comes from uncultured Flavobacterium sp., assembly GCA_965366105.1. GTDB lineage: Bacteria > Bacteroidota > Bacteroidia > Flavobacteriales > Flavobacteriaceae > Flavobacterium. The sequence continues at coordinate 920 of CBDUEE010000078.1, forward strand.
CTTTCTCAGCAGCTTCTTTCAAACGTTGTAATGACATTGGATCAAGACGTAAGTCGATACCTTCTTCTTTCAAAAAGTCAGCAGCTAACCAGTCAATAATTTCGTGGTCAAAATCATCTCCACCTAAGTGAGTATCTCCGTTTGTAGACAATACTTCAAAAACTCCGTCTCCTAATTCAAGAACAGAAATATCAAATGTACCTCCACCTAAATCGTAAACAGCAATTTTTTGATCTTTTCCTTTTTTATCTAAACCGTAAGCTAAAGCTGCAGCTGTTGGCTCATTGATGATACGCATAACTTTAAGACCTGCAATTTCACCAGCTTCTTTAGTCGCTTGACGTTGTGCATCATTAAAGTAAGCAGGAACAGTAATAACTGCTTCAGTAACTGTTTGACCTAAATAGTCTTCAGCAGTTTTTTTCATTTTTTGAAGTGTCATTGCTGACAATTCTTGTGCAGTATAAAGACGACCATCAATATCAACACGTGGTGTATTGTTGTCTCCTTTTACAATTTTGTAAGAAACTCTTTTTGACTCAGCAGACACTTCGCTAAAAGAATGTCCCATAAAACGTTTGATAGAAGCAATAGTCTTAGTTGGATTAGTTACCGCTTGTCTCTTAGCAGGATCTCCTACTTTAATTTCTCCACCTTCAACAAAAGCGATGATAGATGGTGTTGTTCTTTTTCCTTCTGCATTAGGAATAACAACTGCTTCATTACCTTCCATTACAGAAACACAAGAGTTGGTCGTACCTAAATCAATTCCGATTATTTTACCCATTTTTTATATATTTAATTTTATTGTATTCTAGTTTTAATGACTCGAAGTCGATAAGTCAATCTTTATGCCAATACAAATGACACTATTAAATTGTCAGTTTATGTTAAAATTGGCGTAAATTAATCTGACAAGATGACATTTTAGAAGCTTTTTCCAGTTTAATGGGGTTTCAGCGTGTTTTTTTTTCACCGAAAAGAATCAATATTACTGATAGAGCTCTTCAGACAAAAAAGTAATTCCATAAAAAAAACGGGAATAAATCCCGTTTTAATATTTACTAAAAAATAGAATTTAAATTTTAAAATTTACGCCTGCTGTAAACATAGTACCACTAAATCCGAATTGGTTCACTTCCCATGCATACTTAAAACGACCTCCTAAATCCGTAACAATATCACCTTTAGTATTTAATTGGTCTGGATAAACATTAAATAAATTGTTTACCATTACATTTGCAGAAATGATTTTAGAGAATTTATAAGAAACACCTAAATCAGTAATAATTTTACCTGAAAAAGTCTGATCTTTCAATACATCAGTAGCATGTTGCCAAGTAACTTGTCCAAAATAAGTATTATTTAAAATAAAGCTTGTTTTTTTCAAATCATAGTTAATCCCTAATAACACTTTTGTATTAGGTCTTGCACTTAAAATTCTACCTTGCTCTTTGCGATTAAAAATATCATATCCGTTAGCTTTCAAAATAGCTGGAGTAGCAATTTGTCCATCAATTTTAGTATTACCAATATTAGATGCAAAACTAAATCCTAGTTTACCTGTTCCTAAAGTTAGATTTTTATAATTCATAACAACATCTACTCCTTTAGTTATTGTATTAACTGCATTGATGAAAAACTTCATACTTGTAATGTCATTATCAATTAAAACTTGCTCTACAGGATTTGTGGTAGCATTATTCGAATCAAAACCAACTTCTCCAGAAAACAACACACGGTCTCTTACTTTTATGTGGTAAAAATCAACTGAAGCAGAAAAATTAGCACCAGATCTAAATGTAATTCCTGTTGAAATATTTTGTGATTTTTCTGCATGTAATTTAGGAACTCCTAATCCTATAACTGCAGGATCAACATTGTTAAAAGTTCCTTGATTAGAAACACTACCTCCAGAAACCAATGTTTGAATATTACTCAAATATATTTGATGCAAAGCTGGCGCTCTAAATCCAGTGCTGTATGATGCTCTTACCGATATATCATTGTTTAGTTTGTAACGTGAATTTACTTTCCATGAAAAGTTATTTCCAAAATCAGTATAATTCTCATATCTCAAAGATCCTCCTATTAAAAAAGCATCGGTAACATCGTAATCCAAAGTAGTATAAATCCCTACGTTACTTCGGTCTTTCTTTAACTCATTTGCTGGTTGTAGTCCTGGAAAGGATTGAGCTCCTCCGCCCACATAAGACTCTTTTTGACCAGCTCTTGCTTCATATTGTTCTTTTCTCAATTCTGTACCAAACCCTAAAGTTACTTTGTCAAAAGTTCTAGAAAAATCAGCATTTCCAACTAATTGACTAAAAGTATATCCTCCGCTCTTAAATTCGGTTGGACTATTAGCTCCTAAAGAAACATTCAATGTATTTTTTACGGTATAATCAATTTTATTAGAACCCGCTGTTAAACTAAAATCCGAATTAAAACCAAACAAAGTAGATTTTATCCCAGCAGATCCAAGATTATCAAACACATCGGTATTAAAAGTAGGCTGAAAACCATTGTATGTTGATCCGGCTGCATGTAATAAATTATTAGGATCAGAAACCCAATATGGAGCTCTGTACAAAGCAAAACTTGTTCCTTTTCTAACATTAATGTCCCCAAAAGCATATACCGTTGTTTTTTCAGAAATTGGATATTCTGCATTAACAACTAAAGCTCCCATTTTAGAATCAGGTTGTCCAATTGTCATCCCTAAATTAGGATTGTTTTTTAACCAATCTCCCCATTGTGCATCATTTGCTGCAATTCCAAATAAGTCATCTTTGCCAGGCCTAGCTGCTCTATTTGTCTTATTCTGATTTAAATAAGAAAGTGTAAAATTGACAAAACCTTTATCGGCAATTTTAAATCCTGAATTAAGATCTGCTCCAAAATTAAAACCATCTCCTTCAGAAGTTACTCCCGAAGTAAGGCTTACTTCAGTAAAATTCGCTTTCTTTTTAAGTATAATATTCACCACTCCTGCAATAGCATCAGAACCATATTGAGAAGAAGCTCCATCACGAAGTATCTCGACTCTTTCAATAGCAGAGAATGGAATACTTTTCATGTCTGTCCCTACTTCTCCCTTTCCTGGAGTATCATTGATATAAACTAATGCACTTTGATTTTTTCTTTTTCCATTAACCAAAACTAATGTACGGCTTGGTCCTAATCCACGCAAATCTGCTGGATCAAAATGGGCTGTTCCATCAGAAATAGCTTGACTACTGGAGTTAAATGATGGAATTTTATAGGCTAACATTTTATCAAAAGTAACCTGTCCACTCGATTTTAAATCTTCTGAATAAAGTTTATCGATTGGAACTGCTGAATTTAACACACTACGCACCTTAGATCGATTCCCTGTAACAACAACTTCATCTAGACTGTTGCTAGCTTCTAGTTTAAAAATTATTATATCAGACTCACTCTTTACTTCAATATCTTGGCTTTTATAACCCACATATTTAGCAGTCAATGTAACAGGAAATCCATTTACTTTAATTACAAAGTTTCCATTCCCGTCAGTGGTTACTCCTTTAGATGTTGTTTTATCCATAACATTCGAATAAGCTAAGGTTTGCCCATTCTCATCCAGAACAATCCCTTTGATTGTTTGGGCTTTCATTACTGCGGGTAGTATCAATAAAAACAATACTGCTAAAACAAAATGGTTAATTCTCATAAAAAAAATTTAATAGTAGTTAGATATTCAACAAAACTATGTTTTTTAATTAAAAAAACAACAAAAAGTTAATATTTTATTAAAAATGATGAAAATAATACGCCGTAACGATATAATTACACCATTTAATGTAAAAAACAATTGTTTAACTATCAAAGTATTAGGTTACAAAAAATTTATATTACACATCGATTTGTCTCCAATAAAAAACTGATAAAAACATACTAGAATGTAGTAAAACTATCATTTCTACTTCTTAATTCATTTTAATTTTTAACGCATTTTGTATAAACCATATTCTTTAGTAATTCATTAAAATAAAATATTTATAATTAAAAAAAATATGTTTTTCGAAAGAAAAAATTAAGAGAAATCAGAATAAAGTAAAAACGGATATCGATTTTCAAAATTACATTCGAGCTCTAATCAATTTAGAAATAAAAGGATATGAAAAATATACTGCAATCCAGATTACTCCAAATGTAAATTAAAAAACGATTTGTAGAATTTCTGGTAATTTACCGAGATGGGCAAACGGATTATCCCTCTTTTTGCCAAGATGCCGCAAAATAGGGTATTACAACTTGGCGCATTGCTATTACGGAAATGAATTGTACTTATTTTGATGGTTCGGAAGAAGCTACTTTGCTCGAAAAATCGATTTTTAATAGAACCTGATTCCATTTTTTACAGTTAAAAAGAACTAACTTTACTTCGATTTTCTTTTGAGAAAGTCCTATAAAAATTAAACAAAAAAAAATAATGACCTCATTTACTAAACAATTATCCTTCCGTTGGTCAGATTTAGACCCCAATTTTCATGTTCGTCACAGTGCTTATTATGATTTTGGAGCACAACATCGTATTGAAATTTTAGAAAGTTTGGGATTAACAATGAAAGTTTTGCAAGAACAGCATTTTGGTCCAATTCTGTTTAGAGAAGAATGTGTTTTTAGAAAAGAAATAAAATTATCTGATAAAATAATAATGCATACAAAAATTTCTAAAATGAAACCTGATGCATCCCGTTGGTCTATTATACATGAATTCATTAATGACGATAATAAGCTATGTGCTATAATAACCGTTGATGGTGCTTGGATGGACACTAAATTACGAAAGATAGCCCATCCTACACCAGAAATTGCAATAGAAGCCATTAGTCTTTTCCCCAAAAGTGAAGACTTTATAGATCTATAAAAAGTAAAATATAAGTACGATTTATTCTAAATTTTCTAAATAATAAAAATTCAAAACTCAGTTATAAATAGCATTAAAATTATGAAAACTAGAAACTACCCCATCATTTTTAGAATAATGCATTGGTCTATAGCAATATGCTTGATGGCAATGCTTTTCACTATATTCTTGAGATCAACTTGGATGAATAAAAATAATATTGCTTTAATAATTCAAGATTATTTAGCTACCACTGATCAGTCTTTATCACGCGAGCAAGTAATCACCCTTGCAAAAAAAATAAGAACTCCTATGTGGGATTGGCATATTTATATGGGTTACGCCTTGGTTGGATTATATAGCATCCGAATTTTACTTCCTTTTTTAGGGCAGATGAAATTTCCAAACCCATTTGACTTAAGTCTTACCACAAAAGAAAAATTCCAGTACTGGGTTTATATCGTATTTTATGTATGTGTAGCTATTTCTTTAACTACTGGTTTAATAATCGTTTTGGGTCCCAAAAATTTGAAAGAATCCATGGAGCAAATACACGTACTTTCGATCTATTATTTATTGGGTTTCATTGTGCTTCATATAGGTGGTGTTTTATTTGCAGAATTTACAACGCAGCACGGATTAATTTCTAGAATTATTAGTGGAACAAAAAAGGAAAACTAAATTTTTATTCGGCATCAATTCATCCCATTAATATCTTTTCAGCTTTAAATTCTAACAAGATGATTTTATAGCTGGAAAGATATTTTTATTAGAGAATACAGATAGTCTATTTTCTAAAATAAATCCAATTAATAGCGCCTAATTTCCAAAAAAATAGTGCTAATTACTCTGAAAATTCTATAACTCAATCTTTAAATTTTATAATTGCATTAATCTCTTTTTTTCGATCTTTACAATGAATTGCGTTTAGAAGTGAAATTGTAATTCTAATTTAAATTTGCTATTTTTAACAAAAAAAACCTCGTTTGAAAAAATATTTAAAGAAAAGTTTAAAAATTTTCCTTTGGATAATGGGATCCGTAATTCTATTATTCCTCATACTAGTTATAGCTCTTCAGGTTCCAGCTGTTCAAAATTATGCAAAGGGCAAAGCAGTTACCTATCTTGAAGGAAAAATAAAAACTAAAGTAACCATTGATCGAATTGAAATTGGGCTTCCCAAAAAGGTGATTCTTGAAGGCGTTTATTTTGAAGATCAAAAAAAGGATACACTATTCGCAGGAGAAAAACTGGCTGTTGATATTAGTTTATTCCAGTTAATCAATAACAAAGTTGAGATTAATTCTGTTCACTTAGAAGGAATTACTGCTTATCTAAATAGAGATACAAAAGCTATTTTTAATTTTGATTATATCATAAAAGCATTTGCTTCTCCTGAGAAACAAAAGAGCGATTCCCCTCCTATGCAATTTTCTGTACAAGAAATTAAACTAGATCGAATCAAGTTTAAATTTGATGATTTTGTAACAAAAAACAATATTTATGCTAATCTAAATCATTTTGAAACAAACATTAAAACCTTTGATTTAGACAATATGAATTTTGAAATTCCAAAAGCTAAAATCAACGGATTAAAAATAAAAATAAAACAAGGTATAGTTGAATTATCCAATGCAACCAAAGTGGCGGTTGCCAAAAACGAGCCTGAATCCATCTTAAAATTAAAACTTGGAGAAATTGATTTGGCAAAAATTGATTTCGATTATAAAAGTGATGAGGCAAAATTAGCGACTGCTTTTTATTTAAAAAAAATGCTTGCTAAAATTGACAAAATGGATCTCAATAATCAATTTGCTATTATTGATCGTCTTGATGTAACTGGTTTGGAAGGTAATTTGGGTATTGACAAATCAAAGAAAACGCAAAGAAAAAAAGAAATTGTTGCTGCAGAGTCTAATAATTGGGACATCAAAGTAAATTCATCTGAATTGAAACGTGTTAATTTTCGTTACGACAATAATAATATTGCAGCGGTACAAAAAGGAATTGATTACAACCATTTGAATATTAAGAATTTAAATTTAAAAGTTAATGCACTCAATTACAATTCCGAAAATATTTCTGGTATTGCTAATTCGTTGTCCGTTAAGGATAAAAGTGGTTTAAATATTCAAGCTTTAAGTACTGAATTTTTTTATGGAAAAAAGAATGCTTATTTTAAAAAATTATATTTAAAAACCCCTCAAACAGAATTAAGAGATGAAATTCAAATTGGTTATCCTTCTATTCAATCTTTAGCAAAAAACCCAGGAGAATTGGGAATTATTGCTAATTTGAAAAAAAGCAAATTGGGTATGAAAGATATTTTGCTTTTTGCCCCTACTTTGAACAATACAAATCCTTTTAGTAGCAATGCCAACGCCATTTTGTTAATCAACGGAACTATTAAAGGAAAACTAAAAAATATTGAATTTCCTTCCCTAGAAATAAGCGGAATTGGAGCCACAAAACTAGCAGCAAGCGGTAGAATTGTAGGTTTGCCAGATGCTAACAAAGCGTATTTTGACTTAAATATTAAAGATTTATATTCAACTGAAAAAGATATTATTGGCTTTTTGCCAAAAGGAACAGTTCCAAATTCGATTCAATTACCTTCTAAATTTGATGTTAGAGGAATTTTCAAAGGAACTATTGCCAATTTTAATACCAATCTGAAATTGACTAGTAGTTTTGGTAATGCAAAAATCATTGCAACCTTTGACCAAAGCAGAAAAAAATACGAAAAATACAAAGCCCAAACTGAACTGATTAATTTTGATTTAGGTAAATTAATCAAAAACGATTCTATTGGAAAAGTAACCTTAAAAGCAAACATAAAAGGTACTGGATTTAATCCAAAAACAGCAACTGCATCTTTAAACGGAAGTATTCTAAAAGCCTATTACAATAAATACACCTACAAGAGATCCTAATCTTACTTTTGATTTAGTGAGTAGTGGTAGTTTTAAGGACAAATATCCTACAGGAAAATTAAAATTAAATGTAGATATCGCTGATTTAGAAAAACTAAATCTACATGCCGGGCCGCTAAAAATACGAGGTGTAATTGATGCAGATATTCAATCGGCAAATTTAGATTACTTAAACGGTACTGTTAGTGCGCATAGTATAAATGTCATCAATGCCAAAGATCAATTTGCAATAGATTCTATTAATGTAGTTGCAAAATCAACAGCAGAAAAGAATACATTATCTATAAATGCTCCTTTCTTGACAGCAGAAATTGATGGGAAATACAAGTTATCCAAAATTGGCAAAGCCTTATCTAATTCTATTTCGAAATATTATGATACTAACTCAAAATCTAAAAAAATAGCAGTTGAAAAGCAACAATTCAACTTCAGTGTTGCTATAAAGGACAATCCTATTCTTTTTAAATTAATTCCTAATTTAAAAAGTTTAGAACCTATATCTATCGCAGGAAAATACAATTCTATAAACGATTCTATAGTAATAAATGGTGCTATTCCAAAATTAATCTACGGAGAAAACACGATTACTAATGCGGTATTAAAAGTAGATACTCAAGGCAAAGCATTGGTTTACAATTTGATTGTTGACGATATTCAAAACAAACAATTTCAGTTGCCATATACCAGCATTTCAGGTAAAATAGAAAAAAACATAGTAGATTACACATTACAATTAAAAGATTTAAAAGAAGTAGAACGTTATTTGATTACAGGAACATTAAAAAGTATAAATGAAAATAACGAAATAAGCTTTGACCCAAAAAATTTATTATTAAACTATGAATCTTGGAAAATAGCGCCAGAAAATCTAATTCGTTTTGGCAAAAAAGGAATTTATATTAATGAGTTTGACTTGAGTAAATCTGGAAGTAAGATTTTAATTCAATCCCAGTCAAGTAATGCAAATGCACCAATTACCGTAGATTTTAAGGATTTTGATATTACAACTATTACTAGCTTTGTAGAGAAAAATGATTTACAACTTAGTGGTAAGATCAACGGAAATGCTGTAGTAAAAAATCTAAATACTAAACCACTTTTCACTTCAGATTTAATTATTGAGAATTTTACTTTCAAAAAAGATACTGTTGGTACTATAAGTATCAAAGTTAATAATGAAATTGCAGATCAATATGATGGTAAAATAGCCATTACAGGTCAAGGAAATCAAGTTAATCTAGAAGGATTTTACAAAAGTAACTTGAGTACTTTTGATATGAATTTGAACATAGAAAAACTAAATTTAAAAAGTATTCAAGGTTTTACTTTGGATAACTTAAAAGAAAGCACTGGATTTTTGAATGGAAATTTCAAGGTAACGGGCAACACTAGTCAACCCTTAGTAATTGGAGAATTAAAATTTAATGATATTGGTTTTAAAGCCACTGCACTAAACGCTACTTTCAAATCTATAAATGATAAAATCACATTTACAGGTGATGCAATACTTTTTGATAACTTTGTCATAAAAGATCAAAATGAGAATGATTTAGCCATTAATGGAAAAATCAATAGTACAAATTTTAGGAATTTTGGTTTCGACTTAACTGTTGATGCAGATAATTTCCAAGCGGTGAATTCGAAGGCTAAAGACAATGATTTATACTACGGTCAATTGTTTATGGATAATCATTTAAAAGTAACTGGAAACATTAATAACCCAATAGTTGAAGGAACTATTAGAATTAATAAAGACACTAAGTTTACAGTTGTATTACCTCAATCAGACCCTTCTATTGCAGATAGAGAAGGTATTGTTGAATTCATTGATCAGGATAATACAAAAATAATTCCAACCATCACTCTGGAAGAATTAAATAGTGAAATGGATATAAAAGGAATCAACGCATCTGTAAATATTGAAATAGATAAGGATGCTGAATTATCGCTGGTCATTGATAAAGCCAATGGTGATTTTCTTAAATTAAAAGGAGAAGCGCAATTGAACGGAGGAATAGATCCGTCAGGAAAAACTACGCTAACTGGTAGATATGAATTATCCGAAGGAAGTTACGAAATGAACTTTAATACAATAAAAAGAAAATTTGATATTAAAAAAGGAAGCTATATTCTTTGGACAGGAGAGCCAACAATGGCTGATATAAATATTACCGCTATTTATAAAACAGAAGCTGCTCCTATTGATCTTGTAAATGACCAATTAGGTGCTGTTACTGCCGAAGTAAGAAATACCTACAAACAAAAAATTCCTTTTGAAACTACATTGAAAATGACAGGTGAATTAATGAAGCCTACTATTTCGTTTGACATTATTCTACCTGAAGGAAATAATAGCGTTTCAACAGAAATCATTAATACTACTCAAGCTAAATTAACTCAGTTACGTCAGCAAACAGACGAAATGAATAAACAGGTTTTTGCTTTACTCCTACTGAATCGCTTTATAGGAGAAAATCCATTTGCTAGTGAGACAGGAGGTACAAATGTTTCGTCCCTAGCAAGAGAAAGTGTTAGTAAGATTTTGTCTGAACAACTTAATAATTTAGCTGGTGACTTAATAGAAGGCGTAGAACTTAAATTTGATTTGGACACTTCTGATGATTACACAACAGGACAGCGTACAAACAAAACAGATTTGAATATTGGAATCTCCAAAAAATTATTAAATGATCGTTTAAAAGTAACTGTAGGAAGCAGCTTTGGGATCGAAGGTCCACAACAAGTCAATCAGAGTGCTACTAATATCGCAGGAGATGTATCTATAGATTACCAACTTTCAAAAGATGGTAAGTATAAAATGAGAGCCTACCGTGTAAATAAATACCAAGTGGCATTGCAAGGAGAAGTTGTAGAAACTGGTATTGCTTTTATTATGACTTTGGATTATAATAAATTCAAAGACTTATTTTCAAAAAGTGAAGCTAAAAAAACAAAACAAGAATCAAAAAAGAAATCAAATGAATAAGAGCCATTTA
>CBDUEE010000079.1:0-11698 GCA_965366105.1 uncultured Flavobacterium sp.
CGCCAGCGTAGCTCAGTTGGCTAGAGCAGCTGATTTGTAATCAGCAGGTCGTGGGTTCGAGTCCCTCCGCCGGCTCTTAATAAAACCACTTAACTTTTGTTAAGTGGTTTTTTGTTTTTAGGCAAAACCATATTTAATTTAGAATTACTGGAATGTATTAATTTTTTTGTTAAATTTGAAATCTAACCTTTTTAACAAAAAATTATGGAAGAGAATTCAGTTATTGAAAGTTTCGAAATGAAACTAAGTGAGTCTGCAAAAGACTTTTTGAAGGAAACCGCAAAATGGGCTTACTTTTTATCTATTCTAGGGTATATAGGAATTGCTTTTATTGTTATTGCAGCCTTGTTTGCTGGAACGCTATTTGCGGCTATGGCAAAGATGAACCCAGCAATAGGAATGATGGGATCTTCTTTTGGGATTATGATTACTTTCATTTACTTAGTAATCGCAGTCCTTTATTTCTTTCCAGTGTATTATCTAAATAAATTTGCATCGAATGCTAGAATAGCATTAAAAGGGAATGACTCAGATACATTGACCACTTCTTTGGGTTATTTAAAATCACATTATAAATACATTGGAATGATGACTGTAATCGTTTTTTCAATCTATCTTTTAATATTACTTGGAATGATTGCTGTAGGATTAGCGTCATAAGCACATATTGATTTTTGTCATGAACTAGATTGGATTCAAATTTATGTATTTGTATCCAATTTGATGTTATCACAAACTCTCAAATACCAAAAAACCATCTTGCTACTAACAAGATGGTTTTTTTATTCCATTAAAAATAATGGATTTTTTATTTTTGATTTTTTGACTTAGCTACATATTCTGTTAGTTTCTTGCCGTAAAGTGATTGTGCAACTTTTGGTGACATTGATTTTTGAATTGTATCTAAATACTTTACATTAATATCATATATTTCAGATAAAGCAATGTAAGGAGCAACCTCATAATCTCTATTGTTTAATGCAAAATTTGCAGCAAATAAGTATTTCCTTTTTATATTAGCATCTTGTATAGTACTGATACTGTCTGCTTTTTTTGTGTTTTGGCTTTTTATAGCCTTAAATTTTTCCTCAATCATCGAAAGGCTTTTTTCAGTGAAACCTCTATTTATTTTTTTATATTCTTCAAATATCTCATTGTTTTTTGAACCAGTAGCTATATTTCCAGGTTCCGCAAAGAAAGATAGGTTATTGTCTAAAGAATTGCTGGTGCCACGATCTAAAAATAAATATAGCATTTCTGGTGATTTAAGATCCAAATTACTTTCAAAAGTGGAGCTACCATCAATTTTGATTGTGTCAATTGCTACCAATTTTGCATCAACAATTCTCTGGATATACAAAGTTCCATTTTTCAATCCTTTAATATTACCCGTAATGTGCAAGTTGCCTTTAGTTTCATTTTTGTTACAAGCAAATAATAATAAGGCTGTAACTGATGCAATAATTGTTTTTTTCATCTGAACTTAATTTTTTTTTGGAACATGATACCGACATCTTTTTTTTAAATCCCTATCCTTTGGGATTTAAGTAGTACGATTTCATTGCTGTTTTGATTTTTGCGCAAAATAAAGAAAATTGTTGGAATGATTCTGGTAATGCGACCAAATTTCACAAAAAAAATCCCAATTTAGAAATAAATTGGGATTTGTTATTTTTTTAAAAAAATTATCCCTTAAGCCAAGCTTCTTTCAAACTCTTTTTTGTTAGATCAGTAGCTTTAAGTTCTTGTTTTTCTTCATAAGGAAGTTTTACTTTTCCTTTGATTAGTTGCTCTTTTCCATTTCGTTTTATTTTAATTGTGATAGCATCATTTTCTTTCCAGTTCTGGCTTGCTGTTATCATTTCATAAATATTATCTACAGAATATGGTTTTTCATTGATGGATACAATAATATCGCCTCCTTTTAAATCTAAATTTTTATAAAAATCATTCAATTCTATATTTGGAATTACAAAGATTTCCTTTGTTTTCTGATCTATAGTTATGTAAGGTAATTGACCTTTTAAAAAAACATTTGTGGGTGCTTTTGTCATTGATTTTGTTATGCCTACTTTGGCTAAGTAAGTGTCATAAGGAATAGGTGTTGGTCCAGAAACGTAGGTTTCTAAAAAAGTTCCCACTTCAGGATAGGTTAAGGAAGTAATTTTGGCAAAAAGCTCCTCATCATTAAATGATTTTGAAACACCATATTCATTAGATAATTTTTGCATTAGATCAAGGATACCTCTCTCTCCATTACTTTTCTCTCTAATGATGATATCTATACACATTCCTATAAGCGCTCCTTTTTCATAAACGTTCAAATATTGTTCTTTGTAAGGCTCTGTCAAAACATTAACACTCATTGTTGTAAATGGCATCGTGTCATTCATTGCATTTGCATGCGCTATTTTTTCAGCTATTCGTGTAAGAAAGTCTTGTTCCGTAATTAAGCCTTGGTTGATTTGAAAAAGATTAGCAAAATATTCTGTAACACCTTCATACATCCATAAATGTTGTGACATTTTTGGCGCATTGTAGTCAAAATCATGAATCTCTTTAGAATGAATTGATAATGGTGTTACAATATGAAAGAACTCATGCGAAACTACATCTATCATTGATTTTACCAATTCTTCTTTTGGCATCATTTCTGGTAATACAACGGTTGTTGCTGTAGGATGCTCCAAAGCTCCAAACCCTTTTGCATCCGTTGCAGTCATTGTTGACAGATACAACAATACAGTGTATTTTTTTGTTGTATTTATTTTGCCTAAAAAGGTTTTCTGAGCGGTGATCATTGTTTTCATTTCCGGAGTAATACTTTCTGCAGTCACTTTTCCAGTTGGAGAATAAACACCAATCAGGATTTCCATACCATCTACGGTAAAAGTAGTATAATCGGGTTTAGCATACATTATCGGATTCTCTACTAATTCTGCATAACGAGCCGTTGTAAACAAATCATTTGTTGTGCTAGGGTCTTGATCTGTCATCGATGTAAGTCCCCAAAGTGTTTCTGGATGTGAAATATTTACACTATACGGAAGATCTTTTTTATTTTGAAAATACCCTACAAAACCATGCATGTTAAGCATAAAATTTTTACCTGCATCGATATTCGTTCCTGCTGGAGAAAATATATCGTTATTGCCAAAACCGCTTCCTTTTTCAGTGTCAAAAGTATCATTTACTAAGTAAGTTACTTTTGCAATTGTTTTTGCATTTTTGATTGCCCAAGTATTATCATCTGTTTTTGTAACTGGAAGCATATTGCCTTTGCTGTCAAATGCTTTGAAATCTTCAATGTATTTTCCATAATTATCGATAGAATAAGTTCCAGGAACAGTTTTAGGAATACTATAAGTGACTTCATTGCTGCTAATTTTAGGTGATGTAACCGTGACCATAACTTTATCGTCTTTTACATCATTTAAATTGATAGCAACCGCAACAGTTTCTATAGCTGGTGTTGAAATTGTGGTAGCTGTGCCAGCAGTTTTGCAGCTCCAAAAAATGGAGGCAAATGCTAGTGCAAAAAATATTTTTTTCATTTGACGTTGTTTTATTTTAATAGTTAGTCTATCTGGGTTTATTAATGTTACAATTTAAAGTGACTTTACAAATCGTTTTGGATTCAAAAAAAATATAATATTCAGCTATTTAGTTTAATTTAAGACTTAATTTATAAATATTAGTTTCTAAGATATCGGTGTCTTTATCTTCACAAAGTAGAAATTCTATTTTTTCATTGGAACTAGAATATAATGTTAGTCCTTCAAATTTGTGGCTATCGCTAATTTTTTTAGTAAAATTTATTTTCATGGTTTTCAAGTCGATGCTTCCTATGATACTTCCTAATATTTCGCCATCTTCATAGGTAGATTGTGTGTCTTCGGCTGTTGCCAAAAAATAAATGATTTTATCTACCAGAATTGCATCTGTAAAACTAGTGCGAACTCCTTTTATTTTAGGAAGCTTATAATCGTTCGAAAGAATCGTAAATTGATTGGTCAGATTTTCGCCTTCGATAGTAAAAAGGACATTTCTATTAGAATTTCCGTTACCACGATTGAATAAATACCAATTTTTTCCATCGTAAATTGCGCCTTCGAGATTAAAATCCTCTGCTTTTACTTTTCCAAAACTTTGCATTACAGCATATAAATCCGACAAATCAGTAGTGTTATTTATTTTTTTATCTGCCAAATTTATCTGAACCATTTTGTTTCTTTTTTGGGTAGAACCAGAACCAAAAATATAAAGGTCTGGGCCAAAATTTGTAATTGCCTCAAAATCTGGCTTGTTTATTTTAGCAATATTTTCAGATGGATTTTCGATTAATGGGTGACAGAGTAAATCTCGGGAGTTCATATGATATTCATAGAGAAAACCACTATTGTCACCAATAATCCAAATTGCATTGTCTCTGTAGATAAGTCCTGAAGCGGAACCAATTCCTATAATTTGAAATAGTAATTCGAGTTTAAATTTTTCCATTATACCTGTTTTGAAAATGAGTCACTAGCCCTGATGGAAGCGATATCCTTTTACTTTCGCCGCTTTTGGCGAAGGAAAAGATAAAGCGGACAGCAGGAAATAGCTCCTTAAAATTTGCTATATTTGAGTTCACAAAGATAAATTATTTCTTATGAAGTCTATAAATCCCGACGATTTTAAAGTAGTTGAAAAGATTCAGTTATCACAATTACCAACCAATTTAGATATTGGTGCGAGTGATGAAAAAAAAGAAAAAAAGCTGGAGAAAATTAGGAATAAGCTGAATGATTTTCAGGATGTAATGTATGCTCACGATCGATACGGAGTTTTAATTTGTCTTCAAGGGATGGATACTTCTGGTAAAGATAGCCTAATACGTGAGGTTTTTAAAGGGTTTAATTCGCGTGGTGTGGTGGTACATAGTTTTAAAACGCCCAATTCGACTGAGCTAGAACATGATTATTTATGGCGTCATTATTTGGCTTTACCCGAAAAAGGAAAATTTGCTATTTTTAATAGAACACATTATGAGAATGTCTTAGTAACTCGTGTTCATCCAGAATATATTATGAACGAGAATTTGCCTGGAATAGAAAAGGTAGAAGATATTACGCCGGAATTTTGGGAAAGTAGGATGGAGGAGATTAGAAATTTTGAAAAACACATCACTCAAAACGGGATTATTGTATTGAAATTCTTTTTGCACTTGAGCAAGGAAGAACAAAGACAACGTTTATTAAGAAGATTGGAGGAAGGGAAACAAAATTGGAAATTTTCAACAGGTGATTTAAAGGAAAGAGAACGTTGGGACGATTATATGAATTACTACGAAGATGCTATAAATAATACATCGACAGCAGCGGTTCCTTGGTATATAATTCCAGCTGATGATAAGGAAATGGCGCGGTATATTGTGGGTAAGATTATCTGGGAAGAAATGCAGAAATATACTGATATTCAAGAACCTAAAATGGATGATAAAGTGACTGCAAATATGGAAATGTATAAGGAGATATTAAAAAAAGAATAAACAAAAAATGCGCTAAATTTAGCGCATTTTTTATAACTCAAAAAAATAGTTTTATAGTTTGAAACCATACGCTATACGCAAAGCTATTTGATCAGTATCATATTCTGTGTATGCTTCATAACGTAAACTTACATCAATATCTTTACCAGCAAATCCAACTCCTGGAGACCAGATATAAGTGTCTTGTTTGTAACCATTAGTTACTGCAAAACCTCCACCAACTTCACCCAATACATAAAATTGATCTTCCCATACAAAAGCTTTGAAACCTACTTTTGCAGGAATAAAACCTAGATCTTTTACATCGTTATTGATAAACAAGTTAGTGAAACCAGTTGTTAATGTTGCTGAATATCTTTTAGTTAAGTCGTATTGAACTCTTACATCTGCTCCTAATGAATAGTTGTATACGTCTTCATTTGTAGGAATACCACCATTGATACCAACACCTAAACGAAATCCTTGATCGTAATTTTTTGTATCGTTAATTTCTTGAGCTTGAGCTTGATTTGCAAACATTAGTGCCACTGTAAACGCAAATGCGATTTTGATTTTTCCTGAAATTTTCATAATTTTCTTTTTAAATTTTGTTCTGTTTTTTTTGTTTTAATGTGTCGAACACAACGGTACAAATGTAAAATTGTTACAGCCGAAACAGTTATATAATTTAGACACTTTGTTACAGAATTACTTGTTTGATATAAATAAGTTATAAAATAACCGTGTTATATATTCAATTGTAACGATACAATTCAAAGCTTCTGCTTACCTTTGTCGACTTTAAAAAAAAAGAAGTGAATTTATCCCAGTACACAAAAGAATTCTCCTATAACTTGAGATTAGCATATCCTATTATTTTGGGGATGCTTGGCCATACAATTGTTGGTATTGTTGACAATATCATGGTAGGAAAACTTGGTCCCACAGAATTAGCAGCAGTTTCTCTCGGGAATAGTTTCATTTTCATAGCCATGTCATTAGGTATTGGCTTTTCTACGGCTATAACTCCTTTGGCTGCTGAAGCAGATGGGAGAAATGATATTGAAGAAGGACGAAGTGTATTTCATCACGGACTTTTTTTATGTACGATTTTAGGGTTAACATTATTTTTGATAATATTCTTTTTTAAGCCTTTAATTGCTTTCATGGGGCAACCAGATATTGTGGTCGAAATGGCAAAACCGTATCTAGACATCGTTGCTTTTTCATTAGTTCCGTTGATTATTTTTCAAGGATACAAGCAATTTGCTGATGGAAAATCAGAAACTAAATATTCTATGTGGGCGACTATCATTGGCAATCTCGTTAATGTAGTAATCAATTATTTCTTGATTTATGGGATTTGGTTTTTTCCTAAAATGGGAATTGTAGGAGCTGCTATTGGTACCATTATTTCTCGTATCGTTATGTTAATTTTTATGCATTATGCCTTGGCAAGAAAACCAAAATTTTATCCATACTTTGAAAATTTTAGTTTTAAAGAGATTAAGAAAAAAATGCTTAATAAGATTATTAATTTGGGCTTTCCTTCCTCTATGCAAATGTTTTTTGAGGTTGCTTTGTTTACAGGTGCAATATGGCTTTCGGGACTTTTAGGCACGACAAGTCAAGCAGCAAACCAGATTGCGCTAAGTTTAGCCTCTTTAACTTTTATGTTTGCCATGGGTTTGAGTGTGGCTGTAATGATTAGAGTAGGGAACCAGAAAGGAAAGATGGATTATTTGAAATTACAACTTGTAGCACGATCCATATTTTTATTGGCAATACTTTTGGAGATTGTGTTTGGTGTCGTTTTTGTAATTTTTCACGAATATTTGCCTCAAATTTTTGTCGATGTAAACGATATGAAGCATATAGTAGAGACTAAGGAAGTTGTTTTAATAGCCTCGCAATTGTTATTTGTAGCCGCATTTTTTCAGATATCAGATGGAATTCAGGTCGTAGTTTTGGGCGCTTTAAGAGGTTTGCAAGATGTAAAAATACCAATGTATATGACCTTTGTGTCCTATTGGGTTATTGGTTTCCCAATTTCAATTTACTTAGGACTGTATACAGATTTGAAAGCGGTAGGAATTTGGATCGGACTTTTGGCAGGATTAACTTCAGCAGCTATATTTTTGTATATTCGCTTTGCGAAATTAACTCGAAAATTGATTTTAGAAGGAGAAAAAAACGGCTTTAATAAATAAATATAACATGGAATTACCAAAATTTTTACTGGGAGATAATACTGATTTTCCCGAAGACATCTTTATCATTCACTTAGATTACCCAAGATTTATAATCAATTTAAAAGATGATGAGGTAGAGTTCATAGAAGAAGCTGAAGATCTTGATGAAGGCGAATTGAATACTGAAATGGAAGGTTTAATAGAACAAGCTAATGCGTTTTATGATCGTGAAATGGAGCGTTACGAGAAAGAGTAATTTTTGAAATTCTTTTTTTATCAAGAAGATAAGATTTAGAAATTCAATGAAAAACGTGCCAGTAATGATTACTACTTATAATTCAATCAGAAAAATAAATATAAATCGAGAGATAAAAAGAATAACTAAAATTAATCTATAGTTTTAGGATTGTTTCTGCAATTTTGGTACAGGTTTAATAATTTTTGAGCGGCAGCAAAAGGTGATATTTCATTATTTTGCACCGCTTTTTTAGTAGCATCCAATAGATTTTGAATATCGGGTTGGTTGTAAAAATTGAGTTTTAACTGCTCATTTATGGTTTCCAACATCCAATACTGATTTTGCTCTTTTCGTTTGTCAAAGAACGAATTATTTTCTTTTGTCAATTCAAGAAATTTTTCAATGATTTTCCATACTTCAGGAATTCCTTCTTGTGTTATTGAACTACAAGTCGAAGTTTTAGGTGTCCAACCTGATTTTTTAGCTGGAAAAAGATGTAAAGCTCTATTAAATTCCATTTTAGCAAATTGTGCCTTTTTTATATTATCGCCATCTGCTTTATTGATTACAATGGCATCGGCCATTTCCATGATGCCGCGTTTTATTCCTTGTAGCTCATCGCCAGCACCAGAAATTTTCAATAATAAGAAGAAATCTACCATGCTATGAACGGCAGTTTCACTTTGGCCTACACCCACGGTTTCAATAATGATTGTGTCAAAACCGCAGGCTTCACATAGTGTAATGGTTTCCCGAGTTTTTCGTGCTACACCACCTAAAGTTTCCCCTGAAGCCGAAGGACGGATGTAGGCATTTTTATCTTTTACCAATTCTTCCATTCGAGTTTTATCGCCTAGAATACTTCCGTGACTAATTGTACTACTGGGATCAACAGCAAGAACAGCAACTTTTTTACCTAAAGCAGTTAACAATTTCCCAAAAGCTTCTATAAAAGTGCTTTTACCTACTCCTGGAACACCCGTAATTCCTATTCGCACGGACTTCCCTGCATGTGGTAAACAGGTATTTATTACTTCATTGGCTTTTGCCAAATGATTACTATTTGTGCTTTCGACTAAAGTAATTGCCCGACTTAAAACAGTTATATTCCCTGCTAAAATGCCAGTAACTAACTCTTTTGCCGAGGGTTGTATTTTTCTAAAATGTTGGATGTTCTCTATAGCAGTTGCACTAGTAATTTCTGGTGAAGAAATTCCAGCTCTTTCGTGTAAGGCACTAGAATAAAGTTTTTTGTTTGACAAAACAGATGATTTGAAAAGTAAAAGTAGTGAAAACAATAATAGTTTCAAAAAAAGCATGATCTAATCAAGTCTTTGTTTTATTTACATAATAGTTCTGTTTATGATTGTAATTCACGATATTAATTATGCAATGTAAATTTAGATTTTTAATAATATCATAAAAAATCATTAAAAAAACAGGAAAATTGTTTTTATTTATGGATTCCCTTTTTCTTTATTCTCGAAAGATATATAAATAGTATTTTTACAGTCAATTCTTTACCATGTATAACTTTATCATAATCTTTGTTTTTCTATTTTTAGGTTTAATTTTTCAAAATATAAAAGGATTTCCTGTAAGTATTTACAAATTCATAAATAAGGTAGTAATCTACATTTGTCTTCCTGCTATTGCTTTATATTACATACCTAAAATTGTGTGGAGTGCTGAATTGTTATTTCCCATTGGAGTAGCGTGGATTTGTTTTGGAGGTTCTTATTTCTTATTTACTTTTTTAGGAAAAAAATTCGGCTGGTCTAGAAAACTTATTGGTTGTTTGATCATTACTGCGGGTTTAGGAAATACTTCTTTTTTAGGTTATCCTATAATTGAAGCTTTATATGGACAAGAAGGTATGAAAACTGCAATTTTAGTAGATCAGCCTGGTTCATTTGTAATACTTTCTACTTTTGCAATTCTGGTAGCAACATTGTATTCTACAGGAAAGCCAAACGGATTCGAAATTGCAAAAAAAATAGTGATATTCCCACCCTTTATAACTTTCTTAGTCGCTTGTTTGATGAATTTTTTTAATGTCGATTTTCACGAATATATGCAATTGTTACTTCAAAGAATTGGTAGTACAATGACGCCTCTAGCCATGCTTTCTGTAGGATTACAATTGCACTTTGATAGAAGAAGCCAGCACTGGAGGTTTTTAGGATTGGGGCTTTTGTATAAATTAATATTGACTCCTGCTGTGATATACTCATTGTATGTTGTAATTTTGCAACAGCATTCAAAAACCATCGACGTAGCCATCATGGAGTCAGCAATGGCACCTATGATAACGGCAAGTATTCTGGCAACTTCCCACGGTTTAAAACCCCGATTAAGTAGTATGATGATTGGTTTTGGAATCCCATTATCCTTTATCACATTAACTTTTTGGTATTTTATACTCCAACTCTAAATCTGATAAGGTTCAATAATTATTAATGTATATTTTTAAAATGAATTTATCCTCTAATAACGCATCACAAATTGATAGCGCACCTACAGCTCAACAAACCGTTTATCCTATATTATTTTCGATAGCATTTGCTCATTTAATAAACGACTTATTACAAGCCGTTATTCCTGCAGCGTATCCTGTATTAAAAGAAAATTTTAATTTAACCTTTACTCAAATAGGATTAATAACGCTGGCTTACCAATTAGCCGGCTCTTTGTTACAGCCATTGGTAGGGCTTTATACGGATAAAAAACCAAAACCCTATTCTCAAATTTTTGGAATGATTTTCACCTCAATTGGTATTGTATGTTTATCGTATGCTTCTAGTTTTTCTATGATAATTTTATCTGTGGTTTTAGTGGGAATAGGCTCCTCTATTTTTCATCCTGAGGCCTCTCGCATTTCATTTTTAGCATCTGGCGGAAGACGTGGGCTAGCGCAATCTATATTTCAATTAGGAGGGAATGCTGGTACAGCTCTAGGGCCTTTATTAGTTGCCTTAATTGTTGTTCCTAATACACAACATTATATTATTTGGTTTTTGGCTGCTGCAGGTATCGGATTAATGGTTTTGAGTAGAATTGCTCTTTGGTATCAAAATCATCTTAGTTTAAGAAGTACCAAAAAAGTGGAAATCGAATTGCCTAATTTATCTCAAAATAAGATTGTGATTTCAGTTGTAATTTTGATGGTTTTGATATTTTCAAAATTTGTTTACATGGCTAGTATGTCTAGTTATTTTACATTCTACTTGATGGAGAAGTTTAATTTATCGGTTCAAGATTCTCAATTTTATTTGGTTTTGTTTTTAGCTTCATGCGCGATTGGTACATTAATAGGAGGTCCATTAGGAGATAAGTTTGGTAGGAAATACGTAATTTGGTTTTCCGTATTAGGAGCAGCTCCGTTTACTTTATTATTGCCGTATGTCGATTTATTTTGGACAGGTGTTTTGTCAGTAGTTATTGGAACAATTATTTCCTCTGCTTTCCCCGCTATTTTAGTTTACGCGCAGGAATTGCTCCCTAAAAAACTCGGAATGGTTTCTGGTCTTTTTTATGGTTTTGCTTTTGGAATGGGTGGTTTAGGATCTGCTTTATTAGGCAATCTTGCTGATCATACTAGCATAACGTATGTATATTATCTTTGTGCTTACTTGCCTTTGATAGGGATTATTGCTTTCTTTTTACCAAACTTAAAGAAAAAGTAAGTAGTATTTTTTTTGGAGCAAAATCCTGCTCTTCACTGTATCCACGCTAATTGCTTCTTTCCTCGCAAGGATA
>CBDUEE010000080.1:0-11648 GCA_965366105.1 uncultured Flavobacterium sp.
CTATAAAATTATTTCAAAACAATTATAATTAATTTTTATCTTAAAAAAATGAAGAAAATAATACTCTATTTTATAATAATTGCCTCTATATCTACTAGTTATAGTCAAACGTATAAAGTATCAAAAAAAATTAGTACTCCAGGAAATGAAGGTTGGGATTATCTAGCGGTTGATGATGTAGCGCAGCATTTATTTCTTTCGCACGGAAATAGTGTCAATGTAATAGATTTAAAATCAGATAAAACCATAGCGATTATTCCGGATACAAAAGGAGTTCATGGAATTGCGATTGCAAATGATTTGAACAAAGCGTTCATTAGCAATGGAAAAGACAATTCAGTGTCGATTATTAATTTAAGTACCTTCGAACTAATTGAAAAAGTAAAAATTGACGGTATAAAACCAGATGCAATTTTGTACGATACCTTTTCTAAAAGAGTATTTTCTTACAATGCGGATAGTAAAGATGCCACTGTTATTGATGCACTTACAAATAAGGTTATCAAAAAGATACCATTAGGCGGAAATCCAGAGTTTTCAGTAACAAATAATAAAGGATTGATTTATGTAAATATTGAAGATACAAATGAAATCAAAACGATAGATGCTTCGTCTTTAAATATAGTAAATACTTGGAGTATTGCACCTGGCGTAGAACCCTCTGGATTGGCAATTGATTTAGAAACGAATAGGTTATTCTCTGTTTGTAGTAATAAATTAATGATAATTTTAGATGCAAAAAAAGGAAAAATTATCAAAACGTTGCCTATAGGCGATGGTTGTGATGGCGTTGCTTTTGATGCTAAAAGTAAACTGGCTTTTAGTTCTAACGGGGAAGGAACTGTTACAGTAGTGAAGGAAAATAATGCAAATTCTTTTTCGGTTGTTGAGACAGTAAAAACGCAAAGAGGAGCAAAAACAATAGCTTTGAATCACACGACACATCAACTTTATTTGCCAACAGCAGAGTTTGGAATAAAACCAGAGCCAACAGCTCAAAATCCAAAGCCTAGAGCGGGAATCAAGCCAGATTCGTTTACAGTTTTAGTTGTAGATAGGAATAATAATTAGAAAAAATCAAGAGTTTAAATACTAAAATACTGATTTTCAAAGTAAGGCCTATGAGTTTTTTAAAACCTCATAGGTTTAATTAGTAACCCTGAAATTCAAGTTTCGAGCTCTTAAATAGTTGAAATTTTTATCTAAATTTATAAAATGAAATTTTCTATAATACTTATCGTTTTCTTATGTTTTTTCAGATCATTTTCGCAAGAAAAAGATTTGAATTATTTCCTTGAAAAAGCACAAAGTAATTCCCCACTGATCAAAGATTTAAATAACCAAATAAAATCAGCATCCATTGATAGTTTACTATTTAGAGCTACTAGAAAACCACAAGTTTCTGGAAATTTTAACGCTAATTATGCTCCTGTTGTCAATGGTTTTGGTTTCGATTCTGCATTGACCAATTTGCATACAGTATCTGGTTTAGTGGGTGTTAACCAAAAAATAACCGGAAAAAATCAAACTAATTCTCAAGCTGAAACCTTTTCTTTACTAAAAGAAAGTTTGGCTTTGAATAAAAAAGTAGCACTGAAGGATTTGAATAAAGTCATTATTGCGCAGTATATTTTGGCTTCTTCCAGTTTAGAGCAAATTAGTTACAACAAGAAAATCGCTATTCTATTAAAAGAAGAAATGGATATTCTAAAAAAACTCACTCAAAATTCCATTTACAAACAAACAGATTATTTAATTTTTAATGCAACAGTAAAACAGCAAGAACTGGTTTTGTTGCAATTACAGCAACAATATCAAAATGATTTGGCATTACTAAATTATCTTTCTGGCGAAACGGATGTGGCGATTACCAATTTGAAAAAACCAGATATCAATTTAAAAACTATAGAATCTTCGGATAAAAGTGTATTTGTAAAACAGTTTGAAATCGATAGTTTAAAAATTCAGAATCAGAATAAATTAATAGATAACAACTATAAACCAGCACTTGCACTGCTTGCTGATGCAGGTTACATGTCTAGTTTTATATATCAAGGGTATAAAAATTTTGGGTTTAGCGCCGGTTTAGGATTGTCTATTCCTATTTATGATGGGAATCAACGCAGTTTGCAACATCAAAAAAACGAAGCGGCATTAGCTACAAATTTGGCTTATAAAAATAATTTCAACAAGCAATACCAGCAGCAAATAATGATGCTTAATCTTAAATTAAACCAAGCAAAGGAAATTGAAAATCAATTGCAATCTCAATTTGTAATTTCGGATGCGTTACTAGAAGCCAACAAAAAGTTATTGCTTACGGGCGATTCTCAAATCACGGAATATATTATTACGGTGGGTAATTTAATTAGCATTAAAAATGCTATTACACAAAACAACAGCAACAAACTTCAAATTATTAATGAAATTAATTACTGGAGCTTTAATGATTAACGATATGACAAAACCGATTCTTTTTTGTACACTAATTGCATTTATTTTTACATCCTGCAAACAAGAAATTACTGCCGAGAAAGGTATTGACGCTAGTATTCCAGTTACTTTGACTACTATTGATACCACTGCAATAAGTAGTTCTATTGACTTGAACGCTACAGCAACTTATCTGGTAAAAAACGTGATAAAGGCAAATGCAACGGGTTATTTGAATTCAGTAAATGTTGCATCGAATGATTTTGTTTCAAAAGGGAAAGAATTATTTTCGATTAAAACACGTGAATCAAAAGTATTAGGAAATACTATTAATAAAATAGACCCGACGCTAAATTTTGGTGGAGCCATAAAAGTTAGAGCAAATACTAATGGATATATTACGGCTGTTAATGTGCAACAAGGCGATTATGTTCAGGACGGCGATGCATTGGCAACAATAAATGATAGTAATAGTTTTGCCATAGTCTTGAGTTTGCCATTTGAATTGAAAAAGCAAGTAGCAATAGGGAAACAATTACAGGTTTTGCTTCCAGATAGCACTTCGGTTCAAGCGAAAGTTCAAAAATTTATGCCATCAGTTGATGTGACTTCTCAAACGCAAAATGTGGTTTTGCAAATTATAGGCAAACATGATATTCCTGAGAATTTAATTGTAAAAGTCAGAATTACGAAAGCATCCAATTCCAAAAGTATTTCTTTGCCAAAAGCGGCAGTTTTGAGTGATGAAACGGAAAAGGATTTTTGGATTATGAAAATGATAAATGCTACAACAGCCGTGAAAATACCTATTAAAAAAGGCATCGAAACCAATGATAGAGTAGAGGTTTTATCTCCAATATTGAATCGAGAAGACAAGATTTTAATCACGGGGAATTACGGTGTTGCTGATACTATAAAGGTAAA
This sequence comes from uncultured Flavobacterium sp., assembly GCA_965366105.1. GTDB lineage: Bacteria > Bacteroidota > Bacteroidia > Flavobacteriales > Flavobacteriaceae > Flavobacterium. Next base: position 3,358 of record CBDUEE010000080.1, read on the forward strand.
AGTAAGTAAGAAATAAAGTAGCCAAAACGCATTTCGAGAATTGATATGAATTAAATTAATTTAAGAATTAGTCTAGTTGATTTTTTCTTATTTAAAAAAACATACTGCAATTCTTGGTTTATAAATTTAAAATATGAACAACTTTTTCGTCCGACATAAACACGGTTTAAGCGCCGTTATATTCCTAATTATTCTGGGAGGTTTTTTTGCCTATTCTAAAATGCAAACGAGTTTATTTCCTGAGATTACTTTTCCAAAAATTAAAATTATTGCCGATGCGGGTCAACAACCCATCGATAAAATGATGATTACGGTCACAAAACCATTGGAAAACGCCATCAAAAAAGTACAGGATTTAAAAACAGTTCGTAGTACAACTAGTAGAGGAAGTTGCGAGATTTCTGCATTTATGGACTGGAAGTCTGATATTGATTTGAGTAAAACCAGAATTGAAGCACAGATTAATCAGATAAAAAATAATCTTCCTCCTGATATACAAATTACGGTCGAGAAAATGAATCCTTCTATTCTACCCGTAATAGGGTATGCAATTGATGGGAAGGGAATGTCTGCAATTGCGCTAAAAAAAATAGCCAATTATACTATAAAACCATTCCTTTCGCAAATAGATGGTGTTGCCGAAATTAGAATTATTGGGGGTAAAGAAAAAGAATATTGGTTGTCTTTGGATTTTGACAAAATGAGAGCTTTTGGTATCACTCCAAATTTGATTACACAGGTCATGAGCGGAACCAATTTTATAAAATCAAATGGATATTTAGCGGATTATCGTTATTTATACCTCACCATTACAGATGCTCAAGTCGATAAAAAAGAGGAGCTGGAAAATTTAGTGATTCGCAATTCTGGTAAAGGGATTATTACCTTGAAAGATATTGCAAAAGTTGAAATCAGGGAAGCTAAAGAATTTATAAAAGTTAATGCTAACGGAAAGGAAAGTATATTAATAGCAGTTATCAAACAACCCAATTCAAATTTGATTTCGCTAACCACTGCGATGACTGATAAACTGCAGGACTTAAAAAAAATACTTCCAGGATCTATAAAAATCACGCCTTTTTATGAGCAAGCCAGTTTTGTAAATGATGCAGTAAAAAGTGTTACAGATAGTTTACTTATCGGATTATTATTAGCTATTATTGTAGCCGTTCTATTTCTAAAATCGGCGAAAGCTAGCGCTACGATTTTGATTATTATTCCAGTTACTTTGGGGCTAACTTTGATAGTATTGTACTTGACTGGGCAAACGTTCAATATTATGACATTGGGTGCTATCGCGGCAGCATTGGGTTTAATAATAGATGATGCCATTGTGGTTGTCGAACAAATTCATAGAACTCACGAAGAGCATCCAAATGAGCCTACGGTTTCGCTTTTGCAAAAAGCAATTCAGTATTTGTTTCCAGCCATGTTAGGTTCTTCAATAAGTACGATAGTTATTTTTATTCCTTTTGTGTTGATGAGTGGAGTAGCGGGATCGTATTTTAAAGTACTTACGGATACGATGATTATCACTTTGGTTTGTTCATTTTTTGTGACTTGGTTGTTGTTGCCTGTTGTTTATTTGTTGCTGACTAAAAATGAACTAAAGTCTTCTGGAGAGCTGAAAGAAGTAGCAATTCATCACGTTAAAACTCAAAATTGGGTAGGTTATTTTATTGGAAAACCAATAATTAGTATTTCCTTTTGTATCCTCTTGATTCTTTCTATTTTTGTAATTCTTCCTAATTTAGAAACTGGTTTTTTACCAGAAATGGATGAAGGGAGTATCATTTTAGATTATGAAAGTCCACCCGGAACTTCTCTCGAAGAAACGGACAGGATGCTGAAAGAAGTAGAAAAAATAATTATAAAGATTCCCGAAGTTGAAGCCTACAGCCGAAGAACTGGAACGCAAATGGGTTTTTTTATTACGGAACCCAATCGCGGTGATTATTTAATTCAACTAAAAAAAGATCGATCTAAAACCAGTAACGATGTCATTGATGAAATTAGACAAAAAGTAGAAGCTACACAGCCTGCTTTACGTATTGATTTTGGCCAAGTGATCGGAGATATGTTAGGAGATTTGATGAGTTCTGTTTCTCCTATTGAAGTGAAGATTTTTGGAAATAATCAAGCAGAATTACAAAAAATAGCCAAAAAAGTAAATACAATTGTCGAAAATGTAAAAGGAACTGCTGATGTTTTTGACGGAATAGTATTGGCTGGACCAGTAATAAATATTGAACCAAATTATGGTCAACTAGCTCAATACGGAATTACACCAACTGATTTACAGTTTCAAATGCAAACTGCACTTGAAGGAAATATTGTAGGTAGTTTGTTGGAAAATGAACAATCGACACCTATTAGATTACTATATTCAAATTCTAAAAATAGAAGTTTAGAGGAGATTAAAAAATTGCAATTGTTTTTACCAAACGGACAAGCAGTGCCAATTTCAAGTTTAGTTACAGTTTCTGTTCAAAAAGGTGTTGCCGAAATAGAACGAGAAAATTTGCAAATGATTAGTGTAGTTACTGGACGATTAAACAACCGAGATTTAGGTAGTGTAATGCAAGAAATTCAGCAAAAAGTTAGTGCAGAAATTCACCTTCCTTCGGGTTATTATATAGAATATGCGGGAGCTTATAAAGACCAACAACAATCGTTTAAGGAATTATTGATGATTTTAATAGCCTCGTCATTATTAGTTTTTGGTGTAATTTTATTTTTGTTTAGAGATTTTAGAGTTGCATTAGTGATCCTTCTGATTTCCGTTTTAGGAATTTCGGGTAGTTATATTTTACTTTTTCTTACTAAAACTCCATTGAACGTAGGAAGCTACACAGGAATTATTATGATTGTAGGGATTATTAGTGAAAATGCCATATTCACTTTTCTTCAGTTTCGAGAAACTTTTAAATTGACTGGCAATGTAAACGAATCGATTATATATTCTATTTCAACGCGACTACGGCCAAAATTAATGACCGCATTAGGAGCTATTATTGCTTTATTACCATTAGCAATCGGTATAGGAACTGGTTCAGAATTACATCAACCTCTTGCCATTGCTGTTATTGGAGGTTTTTTAATTGCGATGCCTTTACTTTTAATAGTCTTGCCAACTTTATTGCGTTTGGTATATAGAAAAGATATACATCGTACTCATTTTGATTAGTTTTTATTTCTTTTAAAGAAAAGAATCGAGAATTAAATGACATAAAAAAAACTCTGAAACAGCTATTAAATATAGCTTATCAGAGTTTTTTAGTTATAAATGTGGGACCAAATTAGATACGATTATTGGATTAACAATCAGCCATGTTTACGGCGATAGCTAGTCCTCCTTCGGAAGTTTCTTCGTATTTGTTGTTCATATCTTTAGCAGTTTGCCACATCGTATCTACAACTTTGTCTAGCGGTACTTTTGCATTTTTCGGGTCGGTTTCTAAAGCTAATTCGGCGGCGTTGATGGCTTTTATTGCACCCATAGTATTGCGTTCTATACACGGAATTTGAACCAAACCACCTATAGGATCACATGTTAAACCTAAATGATGTTCCATGGCAATTTCAGCTGCCATTAATACTTGTTCTGGAGTTCCGCCCATCAATTCGCATAATGCAGCAGCAGCCATAGAAGAGGAAACACCAATTTCTGCCTGACAACCACCCATTGCAGCAGAGATTGTAGATCCTTTCTTGAAAATACTGCCTATTTCTCCTGCAACCATCAAGAATTGTTTGATTTCTTTTTCGCCTGCATCGTGGTTTTCAATCACTAAATAATACATTAAAACAGATGGAATAACTCCTGCGCTTCCGTTCGTAGGAGCTGTAACAACACGACCTAAAGCGGCATTTACTTCATTTACCGCAAGGGCAAAACAGGAAACCCATTTCAAGATTTGGCGAAATTTCACTTCTGTTTTTCTGATTTCTTCCAACCAAGTTTGTGGCGTATCATAATTAGCTAAACCAATAAGGTTTTGGTGCATATCAAAGGCTCTGCGACGAACATTTAATCCCCCAGGAAGAATGCCTTCGGAATGGCAACCGATGTACATACACTCCAGCATGGTATTCCAAATGCGCAGGAGTTCATGATCGATTACTGCTTCGGTACGCATTGATTTTTCATTTTCAAATACGATTTCTGAGATTGATTTATTCTCTTTTTTACAATATTCTAATAGTTCTGCAGCTTTATCAATAGGATATGGAAAAGCACATTTTATTTGCGTTTTCTTTTTAGCATTATCGCGCTCTTCTTTGATCACAAATCCGCCACCTATGGAATAAAAGGTAGAGACATATTGACTATTGTCATTGATATAAGCGGTAAAAGTCAAGCCGTTGGCATGGTAATCAAGGAAATTTTTATTAAAAACGATATCTTGTAGAGAATGAAAAGGAATAATTTGTTCGTTTCCTAAATTGATTTCGTTTTTAGCTTGAATGACTTTAATAATCGCATCTATATTTTCTATGGGAATGTATTCTGGATCTTGTCCGCTTAAACCTAGCATAACGGCTAAATCCGTTGCGTGTCCTTTTCCAGTTAAGGATAGAGAACCATATAAGTCTATTTTTACTCTATTTACCGTTTGAATTAAATTTTCATTTCTCAATTCGGCTAGAAAGCGCTCCGCTGCTCTCCAAGGGCCAAGTGTATGCGAACTCGAAGGTCCTACACCAATTTTTAGCATATCAAAAACTGAGATACATTCTTCCATTTTAGGGTATATTTTGTTATCCACAAATATAATAGAATGTTATTAGGATACGAATTTTAAAGGGAACTATATTATTTATTTAATAAAAAAAGGGTCTCTATTTTTATGATTCATCAATAAAATGAAATTATTAAATACAGGTGCTTGATCTAATTGATAGTGTAATAATCTATAATTTATCTTGTCAATACTCTGTAAAACGCTATTTTTGAGGCATAACTAACCTAAAATAATATGAAAAAGACTTTTTTTTCTTTTTATCTAATACTAAGTTTTGTACTCAGTGTTGGGGCACAAGTACAAAGCCCTTCAGCGTTTTTGCCTAATTATGGAAAACAAATAACCTATTACCATCAGGTAGAAAGTTATTTTAAAGAGCTTACAGAGAAATCTACTTATATTAAACAACATAAATATGGAGTGACTCCTGAGCAAAGGGATTTGAATGTTTTTTTTATTTCGAGTCCTGAGAATTTAGCGAACTTAGAACAAATTCGAAACAATAATTTAGCAGCCATTGGTTTGTCTAAAAATGGTAACCAAATCATAGGTGATAAGCTGATTGTATGGTTAAGTTTTAATGTTCATGGTAATGAATTTGCTGGAACCGAAAGTGCCATGAATGTAGCTTATGAATTGGTAAATCCTAACAATGCAGAAACTAAAAAATGGTTAGAGAATACGATTGTGATTCTAGATCCATGCATCAATCCTGATGGGTATTCTAGATATGGCAATTGGCTAAGGGAGATTTCAGGCAAAAACATACATCCAGAATTATCTGATAGAGAACACATGGAAGTTTGGCCAGGAGGTAGATTTAACCATTATATTTTTGATTTAAATAGGGATTGGGCATGGCAAACACAACAAGAAAGCCAACAACGAATAGCATTGTATAACCAATGGATGCCACAAGTACATACAGACGTGCATGAACAAGGATATGATTCTCCTTACTTTTTTCCACCATCAGCAGAGCCAATTCACGAATATATCGAGAAATATCAAAAAGATTTCCATACTACTTTAGGTGCGAATATTTCTAAAAAATTTGATGCACAAAACTGGTTGTACAATACTAGTGAGCGATTTGATTTGTTTTATCCAAGTTATGGAGATACTTATCCTGCATACAATGGAGCTGTAGGAATGACGCTAGAACAAGGAGGAATAGGAGCGGGTAGAGCGGTTGTTATGAGTAACGGAAATACCGTAACTATACAAGATAGAATTACTCACCATACTACTGCAGTGCTTACTGTTGTTGAGTCAGCTGTAGAAAAAGCGGATGTTTTGTTGAAAGGATTTAGAGGTTTTATGAATAATTCACGAAAAACGGTTAAGGGGAATTATAAAATGTATGTGATGAAAAACAATCCAAAGCTAATTCAAATGGCGGATTTGTTGAAAAAGAATAATATAGAATTTAGTTATGCAGATGCCAGTGTAAAAGCATCTGGATATAATTATAGTTCAAAATCAGAGAAAGGATTTTCGATAGAACCAAATGATTTAATTGTAAAAGTAGATCAACAAAAAGCAGTATTTGCGCAGGTACTTTTTGAACCGAATCAAAAATTAAATGATAGTTTATCTTATGATATTACCGCTTGGGCATTACCACTAGCTTATGGTGTTGAAGGGTACGCATTAAAAAACAGCTTGGCTTTTAAAACTAAATTAGCAATCGAAACTAATGAAAAAACCATTCCTCAGAATGTGTATGCTTTTCATATTCCTTGGAATAATAGAATATCAGCTCAAGTTTTATCTCTGTTGCACCGAAATAATATAAAAGTGCGATCAGCAATGAAAAAAGCTGTTTTTGGTGAACTAACTATAGAACCGGGTAGTCTTTTAGTAACCAAAGGAGACAACCCTAAAATAGTTGATTTTGAGAAAACAATTACTGAAATTATAAAGATAAAAACCGATTACAGCTATGTAACGACTGGTTTTTCATCGAATGCTAAAGATGTTGGTGGAGAAAATTTCAATTTATTAAAAGCTCCTAAAATTATTTTGCTATCTGGAGAGGGCGTTTCTTCAACGGAGTTTGGTGCTACTTGGTTTTATCTACAAGAAACGGTGGATTATCCTGTGAGTGTAGTTGAGGTGACTAATTTTAATAAAATAAAACTATTCGATTACAATACGTTAATTCTCGCTGATGGTGATTATGAGTTTTCTGAAGCTCAACAAAAAAAAATAGCAGAATGGATTAAAAATGGTGGAAAAGTAATTGCGTTAAATGGTGCACTTTCACTTTTTGAGGGAAAAGAAGGCTACGCATTGAGTCCTTTTGCAACAGAAGAAGATAAAACCAACTCCGAGAAAGAAGCAGATGATGAGGAATTGAAAGAACGTTTTTTAGATTATCAAGAAACAGAGCGTAGAGATATTTCTAGATCGATACCTGGAGCTATAATTGAAAACACTTTGAATAAAACACATCCCTTGTCTTTTGGTTTAGGAGATAAATATTTTAGCCTAAAAACGGATGATAGGAATTATTCGCTATTGAAAAAAGCAATTAATGTTGCTTATATACCCAAAGATTACAAGAGTTATGGCTTTATTGGACATGAGATAAAAAAGAAACTAACTAATACAGTGAGTTTTGCGGTAGATAAAAAAGGAGATGGAACTGTAATTTACATGATTGATAATCCGTTATTTAGAGGTTTCTGGGAAAACGGAAATTTATTATTTAGTAACGCATTATTTTTAGTGAACTAATAAAATGAGCTTATGAACTAAAAAAGAGCACAATTTTGTGCTCTTTTTTTATTTCAAACAGCAGCTTGAAAATCATAAGTTACTTTTTATTTACTGCCAAAAATTTTGCTAATAATAAAAATGATTATTGCAATAATGGCAACAACAATAAATATACCAACACCCATTCCGGCTTTGAATATTCCTTCTATAACGGAACAGCTTGAAAATGATAATAAGACTACAAAGAGCATTAATATACGTGTAATTTGTTTTTGCATGATTATTAAGTTTAGGTTATAGTGTAAAATTATACCATTCAATGGAGTAATTTGTTACACAATTTTTCTGTTTTATTATGTAATTTAGATACGTGAACTTTTAAAATTTGTTTACTATTAGCCTATAGGTTATAATTTTGTCATTAGACTTTAATTTTTATTCACCAAATTCTTTTTGTAGCCAAATAAATTTTAATTTTTGATGAATAAAAATGTAATCATATAGCAAAAACATAAAAAAAATACTTCGATAACTATACGATTTGGTACTTTAGAAATTCTACTTAATTTATAAATGGTAGAAAATATGCAATTAGAAATACAGCATCATGTAACGTTTAGAAAATGGTATAATAACTAAAACCAAGTGTAAAATTTTTTTAGTTTAAAGCTATAAATAACGCTCTTTACAATAAATTTTGTATCAAGTATTTTAATTCATCAGAGATAAATAAGGGATGATAATTATTTTCTGTCTTTTTAATTATTAAATCATAAATTTGAATTCGTATATTTGCAACACCAAACAATATAAATTACTATG
>CBDUEE010000081.1:0-11594 GCA_965366105.1 uncultured Flavobacterium sp.
TTGTTATTTTGTTATTAAATGTTTTTGGAGGAGAAAATGGTCAAATGCTTACTCCCATTTTAGAACAAATGAATCAGGGACAACAAGGTACTCCTAGGGAACAAAGAGATTTAACCGCCAAAGAACTTGAAGATCAAGCATTCATAAAAACATTGGTGGCCGATAATGAAGATGTTTGGTCAAAAATATTTAAAGAGAACAACTTACAATATAAAAATCCTAAATTAGTTCTATTTCAAAATGCAGTAGAAACAGCTTGTGGAAATGCTACTTCTGATTCGGGACCTTTTTATTGTCCTGGTGACCAGATAGTCTATATGGATTTAGCGTTTTTTGAAGAACTAAAAACAAAGTTTGGTGCTCAAGGAGGAGATTTTGCAACAGCTTACGTGATTGCACACGAAATAGGCCATCACGTTCAAACCTTGTTAGGAACCTCTGATAAAATGAGACGAATGCAACAAGGCAAAAGTCAAGCTGAAGCCAATAAATTATCTGTAGCCTTAGAATTACAAGCTGATTTTTATGCTGGAGTATGGACGCATTATAATCAACAAATGAATAATTTCCTAGAAGAAGGTGATATTGATGAAGCTTTAAGTGCAGCTCAAGCTGTGGGAGACGATGCTATTCAAGCTAAAATACAAGGACATATTGTTCCAGAATCTTTTACACACGGAACTTCGGCGCAACGTAAAGCGTGGTTTATGAAAGGCTATAAAACAGGAGATATCAATCAAGGAGATACTTTTGCAGAAATTAGATAAATTATATTAAAGAAAACAATTATAAAATCGGGTATCACAGCCCGATTTTTTTTGGTTTAAACAAAAAAAAGAAATTATGTCATCTATTCCTATTCCTACTGCGAATTAGTTTATTATTAACCTAAAAATAAAAATTTTACAAATAAAAATCAGTTTTACTTAATTGTATTCAACAAGATTTTAATTAAACAAAAAAAGACAATCAAAAACACATCAAAAAAATAGCAGTATCTTTGCATCAAATTAAAGAAGTAAACTAAAAAATAGTTCTTGCTTCATAAACACTATTTATGTCATTTAGCTCATTAGGATTATCTGATGCTTTACTTAAAGCGATCAGCAAAAAAGGATACACAACGCCTTCTCCAATACAACAAAAAGCAATTCCACCCATTTTAGAAGGAAAAGATGTTTTAGCATCTGCACAAACAGGAACAGGAAAAACTGCTGGTTTTACATTACCAATATTACAATTATTATCGCAAGGACAACACTTAAGACAACGCCCAATTCGTGCTTTAATACTAACACCAACAAGAGAACTCGCTGCTCAAATATTTGAAAATATAAAAGAATACAGTACTTTTTTAGATATGCGTAGTACTGTTATTTTTGGAGGAGTAAACCAGAATCCACAAGTGGCGCAACTGCGTCAAGGTGTAGATATTTTGGTAGCAACACCAGGTCGACTAATCGATTTGCAAAATCAAGGTTTAATATCCCTTGCAAAAGTTGAAATCTTAGTTTTAGATGAAGCCGATAGAATGTTAGACATGGGTTTTTTGCGAGATATTGAACGTATCTTAAAAGTTTTACCTTCAAAAAGACAAAACTTACTATTTTCAGCTACATTTTCACAAGACATAAAGAAATTAGCGATGGGAATTTTGCATAATCCTGTGCAAGTTGAAGCAACTCCAGAAAACACAACTGTTGACGCTATTGTCCAAAAAATATATCCTGTTGGAAAAGAGAAAAAAACAGAATTAATAATAAAACTTATTACCGAAGGAAGCTGGAAACAAATTTTAGTTTTTACACGAACTAAGCAAGGTGCTAATAAATTATGCGAAAGCATGAATAGTGCTGGAATTATTGCAGCAGCAATTCATGGAAATAAAGGTCAAGGAGCACGTACAAAAGCTTTAGCTGGTTTCAAAAACGGAAGTGTAACTGCTTTAGTAGCGACAGATATTGCAGCGCGTGGTTTAGATATTCCATTATTACCTCACGTTGTTAATTTTGAATTACCAAATATTCCTGAAGATTATGTTCATCGTATCGGTAGAACAGGAAGAGCTGGAGCAAGTGGAGAAGCAATTTCTTTATTCAGTCCGGATGAAACCGTTTTTCTGAGAGATATTGAAAAATTAATCGGCATGAAATTGCCTAAAGAACAACTTGTAGGATTTGAGCCTGATCCAAACGCTTCGAAGGAACCTATTAAGCAAGGACAAGGCAGACAACAAAGGAATTCTACTCCAAGAACTCCGAAGTCAACAAATACTCCAAAAACGGAGAATACCACTAGAAGTAATAATAGTTTTGGTCCTAGACGACCAAATGCTAACAATGAAAGACGTTTTACTAAATAATTTTTTTGGTAATACTATAATAAATCAGCCCACGGTTTTAACCGCGGGCTTTTTGTTTATAAAGCTACACAAAGTTTATAATCTTGAGAATATAAAATTCAAAAATTGCTTCTTCAAAAATTTAAGCATTTTAGAAACAAGAGAGAGTCAGAACCTCAAAATTTTTGAAAAGTGGATGAATAATAATTCTAAAATTACCCCAACCAACCATCACGATCTAAACTTCGATATTGTATGGCTTCGGCAATATGAGATGAAATTACAGTAGGTGCAGCATCTAAGTCGGCTATAGTTCTTGCCACTTTCAAAATACGATCATAAGCACGAGCTGAAAGATTCAGTCGTTCCATTGCTGTTTTTAATAATTGTTTTGATACATCATCGAGCGCACAATATTCACGAATGTGTTTGGTATTCATTTGAGCATTATAATGAATGTTTTCCATTTGTTCGAAACGTGCTGTTTGAATTTCGCGGGCTGCTGTAACCCGTTCCCGAATGGCAACACTACTTTCTGCTTTCTGATCGTCTGATAATTTCTCGAAAGGAACTGGAGTAACTTCGATGTGAATATCTATTCTATCCAATAAAGGCCCTGAAATCTTACTCAAATAACGCTGCATTTCGTGTGGCGAAGAGGTTTGTGGTGAATCTGGATCATTAAAAAAACCACTTGGACTCGGATTCATACTTGCCACTAACATGAAAGAAGAGGGATACGTAACCGTAAATTTAGCTCTAGAAATGGTAACTTCACGATCTTCTAATGGTTGGCGCATTACTTCTAAAACATCACGCTTAAACTCTGGCAATTCATCCAGAAACAAAACACCATTATGGGCCATAGAAATTTCTCCAGGTTGTGGATAACTTCCTCCCCCGACAAGGGCTACATTAGAAATTGTATGATGCGGACTGCGGAACGGACGCTGATTCATTAATCCAACTTCTTTCAGCTTACCAGCAACACTATGAATCTTTGTAGTTTCTAATGCTTCACGCAAAGTCATAGGCGGTAAAATACTAGGTAAACGTTTGGCAAGCATCGTTTTACCGGCTCCAGGCGGACCTATTAAAATAATATTATGACCTCCGGCCGCGGCAATTTCCATACAGCGCTTGATACTTTCTTGTCCTTTGACATCGGAAAAATCAAACTCTGGGAAATCTAACGTTTTATAAAATTCAGCACGAGTATCAATAGTTGTGGGTTCCAGAGTACCTTTTCCTTCAAGGAAATCAATCACTTCTTGAACATTATCGATTCCATAAACATCTAGTCCAGCAACAATAGCGGCTTCTTTTACATTTTGTTTTGGCAGAAAAAAACCTTTAAAACCTTCTTCTTTGGCTTTTATGGCTATGGGCAAAGCTCCGCCTATGGGTTGGAGGCTTCCATCTAGGGAAAGTTCACCCATAATAATGTATTTGTCAACCTCAGCTGCTTTTATTTGTCCTGAAGCGACAAGAATTCCTATTGTTAAAGTCAGGTCATAAGCAGAGCCTTCTTTACGCAAATCAGCGGGAGCCATATTGATGGTGATTTTTTTTCCTGGCATAGCATAACCATTATTTTTGAGTGCGGCTGCAATACGATAACTACTTTCTTTAATAGCGTTATCTGGTAAACCAACCAAATGATACCCAATACCTTTGTCGATATTTACCTCGACGGTAATCGTTGTGGCTTCCACTCCAAAAACAGCACTTCCAAAAACTTTAATTAGCATGTTTACTTATTTGAATCTAAAATTAGACAAAGATTTTTAATTATTAGTACTAATCATTCAAATATTTAAAGAATGAAAATTGTAACTTTTCAAAAAGATAAATAGTAAAATTTAGAAAAGTGTTTATCCTATACTTTTCGCAAAAAAGTATAGAAAATAAAGAAAATAAATACATTATCTGTATTATTAAATAAAAATTTACACTAAATACAAAATAAAATTGGTTAAACATTATCATTTTAATACTTTTAGCCATTAATTACAAGACTATATTATGAAAAAAACCTTACTCCTACTAATTTTTAGTTTTTTACTGCCAAAAATCTACGCCCAAGAATACTTTCCTAATAATGAGGGCGTTCCTAATAAAACCATGAATTTCACTGCTTTTACCAATGCAAAAATTTATATTACTCCCACTCAAGTTATTGAGAAAGGTATTTTACTTATTCAAAACGGAAAAGTAATTGCCACTGGAACAAGTATCGAAATTCCTAAAAATTGTACCACTATAGATTTAGAAGGTAAATCGATTTATCCTTCATTTATTGATATTTATACCAGTTTTGGAATTGAAAAGCCTAAAAAAAATACCGATAGAAATCCATTATACGACACTAAAAGAACCGGTTATTATTGGAATGAAAGTATCCGATCAGAAGTGAATGGATATGAAAATTTTAAATATGATCAACCGAAAGCAGAAGAATTATTGAAAGCTGGATTTGGCGTAGTAAATACTCACGTTGCAGACGGAATTGCCCGCGGAACCGGTACCTTAATTGCTTTAAATAACTTTGATAAAAGCAACCAATTGTTATCTAACAAATCGACGAATCATTTTGCTTTTACCAAAAGTGTAACAACAAATCAAGCCTATCCAAGTTCACTAATGGGAATGATGGCATTGTTGCGTCAAATGTATTTTGACTTAGACTGGTACAAAAAAGGAAATGCTACAAACAAAGATTTAACATTGGAAGCGCTCGCTAATAATGAAAAACTTGTTCAAATATTCGCATCAGACGACAAATTAAATAGTTTAAGAGCTTCAAAAATAGCAAAAGAGCTTGGCATAAATTACATTTTAAAAGGAAATGGAAATGAATTTGAAAGAATACAACAAATCAAAAAAACGAACTCTAAATTTATTATTCCTGTCGATTTTCCAGCGGCTTATGATGTCTCTGATCCAAATCAAGCCGATCAAATGGAATTGAAGGACTTGCGTTTCTGGAACCAAGCGCCTACTAATCTAAAAGTTTTATCTGAAAATGGAATTGTTTTCGCCTTGACGACGGATAAATTAAAGAAAACAGAAGATTTTAGAACGAATCTTTTAAGAGCCATCAAATATGGTTTTGATAAAACAAAAGCACTTGAAGCATTAACCACAATCCCAGCTGCAATTTTAGGTAAAAGCAACGAAATTGGAAGTTTAAAAAATGGAAGTTTCGCAAATTTTGTTATTACTTCCGGAGAAATTTTTGATGAAAAAACAACAATGTATGAAAACTGGGTTCAGGGAAATAAATTTGTAGTTAATGATATGACAACGAAAGACATTCGTGGTAATTATGATTTGACTATAAATAATGAAAAATACAAATGGAAAATTGATGGCGAAATTGCTACACCTAAATCAGAAATCACAACAATTGATTCAAAAAAAATAAAATCAAAACTTACGATGTCTAACAATTGGATTTCGACGATTGTTAAACCTAATGATTCTACAAAAACTAGCTTTACAAGACTTATTGGCTATGTAGAAAACACACAAAATCTTTCTGGAAAAGCTGTCTTATTTAATGGAAGTGAAGTAAAATGGTTTGCTGTAAAAACAGCTCCTTTTACAAAAGTAGTAGATTCTTCGAAGATAGAAAAAAACAATAGGATTATGCCTACTACATTTCCAAATGTTGCTTATGGGAATTTAGAGAAACCAAAAGTTCAAACTTTACTTTTCAAAAATACTACTGTTTGGACAAATGAAAAAGAAGGTATTCTAGAAGAAACAGACGTTTTAATCAAAAACGGCAAAATTGCTTCTATCGGAAAAAACATATCGGATGCATCAGCAACTATTATAGATGCTACAGGAAAGCATTTAACCAGTGGAATCATTGATGAACATTCCCATATCGCCATTTCTAATGGAGTGAATGAAGGCGGACATAATTCAAGTGCTGAAGTTACCATTCAAGATGTTGTGAACTCTGAAGATATTAATATTTACAGAGATTTAGCGGGCGGAGTAACTACTTCTCAATTATTACATGGTTCTGCAAATCCTATTGGTGGCCGTTCAGCGATTGTAAAATGGAAATGGGGTGCTTCTGCAGAAGAAATGCTTTATAAAGACCAACCCGGATTTATCAAATTTGCTTTAGGAGAAAATGTAAAACAAGCGAATTGGGGAATTACAAATCCAACTCGTTTTCCTCAAACCAGAATGGGTGTTGAGCAAGTTTTTACGGATTATTTTCAACGTGCTAAAGAATATGACTTAGCTTGGAAAAAATTTAATTCAAGTGGTAAAAAAGGAAAAGAAAAAGCACCAAGAGTAGATTTAGAATTACAAACAATTGCAGAAATAATAAATAGTGAACGTTTCATTACTTGCCATTCTTATGTACAATCTGAGATTTTGATGCTGATGAATGTAGCGGAGAAATTTAATTTCAAAGTGAACACGTTTACTCATATTCTAGAAGGGTATAAAGTGGCTGATAAAATGAAAGAACATGGTGTAGGAGCATCAACTTTCTCAGATTGGTGGGCTTATAAGTTTGAAGTAAACGATGCTATTCCTTTTAATGGACCAATTATGCATAATGCTGGAATCGTAGTTGCTTATAACTCTGATGATGCTGAAATGTCTAGAAGATTGAATCAAGAAGCAGCAAAAGCAGTGAAATATGGAAATATATCAGAGGAAGATGCTTGGAAATTTGTCACTCTAAATCCAGCTAAATTGTTGCATATTGATAATAAAGTAGGAAGTATTAAAGTGGGTAAAGATGCCGATATCGTATTATGGAATACCAATCCTTTGTCTATTTATGCAAAAGCTGAAAAAACCTTAATCGAAGGTATTGTTTATTATGACGTTAAGAAAGATGAAGAAAATAGAGTTGCTATTGCAAAAGAAAGAAATGAATTGATTGGTCAATTGCTACAAGAAAAGAACAAAGGTATGATTACACAAGAACCTAAAAAAACAGAAAAAGCAGCCTATCATTGTGATACGATGGAAGAATAAATTCTGAAAATAAAAATTCCTAATCAAGCCTTTTTAAAAATAGGGAAGCAATTATAAAAAAATAAACATGATGAATAAAAAAATATATCTTTTACTATTGGTATTTAGCATATCAATAGTAACAAAAGCACAACAAACACCAGCACCTCCTCAATCTAAATCAGTCTTGATTCTTAATGCGACTGCACACTTAGGCAACGGTGAAGTAATAGAAAATAGTGCTATCGGATTTGTAGATGGAAAAATCAATTTAGTCGCAGATGCTAGAGTAATTCGCTTAGCTAAAGATGCTTATGACATTACTATTGAAGCTAACGGAAAACATGTTTACCCGGGCTTTATCGCCCCTAATTCTACACTAGGTTTAGTTGAAATCGATGCCGTACAATCCTCTGATGACCAAGGTGAAATTGGAGAAATGAAACCACATGTACGAAGTATTATTGCTTATACAGCAGATTCGAAAGTAATAGAAACTGTGAGGCCAAACGGAATTTTGATGGCTCAAATAACTCCTCGTGAAGGAAGAATTTCTGGTACCTCATCAATCGTTCAATTGGATGCCTGGAACTGGAAAGATGCCTTGATAAAGGAAAATGATGGAATTCATGTAAATTTTCCTTCCACATTTAAAAGAGCCGGTTCTTGGTTTGAACCAGCAGGAATTGAAGCTAATAAAGATTACACCAAGCAAATTGCTGAATTATCCGCTTTTCTTTCCGATGCTAAAGCATATTTAGGAAACAGTTCAAAAGAAAGAAATTTAGTTTTAGAAGCTACTAAAGGTTTATTTGACGGTAGTCAAACTTTATTTATTAATGCAAATGATGAAAAGCAAATTACAGATGCCGTTCAATTTGCCAAAGAAAATGGAATTAAAAAATTAGTTATTGTAGGCGGATATGAGGCTTATAAAACTGCTGAATTATTGCAAAAAAATAACGTTGGAGTTTTACTTAAGCGTGTACATGGAATGCCCGAAAAAGACGATGACGATATTGACTTACCTTATAAATCAGCAAAACTATTAACTGAAAAAGGTGTGGTTGTTGGCTTAGAAAACAGTGGTGACATGGAAAGAATGAATACAAGAAACTTACCTTTTTTAGCAGGAACATGTGCGGCTTATGGACTGGACAAAGAGCAAGCTTTAAAATTAATAACATCAAATACAGCTAAAATATTGGGAATTGATGCACAATGTGGTACCTTAGAGCAAGGAAAAGATGCGACATTATTTATATCCGAAGGTGACGCTCTGGATATGAGAACAAATAAACTGACTAATGCTTTTATACAAGGTAGAATGATTAGCCTAGAAACGCATCAAACAAAGTTGAACGATAAATATAAAACAAAATACAATCAAAAATAAAATAATGCATGGGACTATTTAATGCCATATTAGGCAACGCATCTGAAGTAAATATTGATAATGTTTCGAATGAATTTGAACCACTTTTGATCGATGGTGAAACTATCGAAAAAGCATATAAACTTATTCGAGATATGTTCATTTTTACCAACAAAAGGCTTATTCTCGCTGAGAAACAATTAGTAGGAACAAAAGTAGAATACATGACGATTCCATATTCGAGTATAAAGAAATTTTCAAAAGAAAGTGCCGGAATATTAGATATGGATGCCGAATTGAAAATATGGTTGAATCATGATAATGCTCCAATTATAAAACAATTTGGAAAAGGCGGAAACAACATTAATGAAGTGTATAAAATTTTAAGTCAACACACATTGAAATAGGTATAATTATTTCAAAATCTAACAAAAGCACCTATTGTAGTTTTTACAATAGGTGCTTTTGTTTTTAATACTATTTTAATTTTCAAAATAAGGGAGTTTTGCATCCACTCCTCTAAAAGAACAAATACTCGTTAATACCTCAATCTTACTTTTGGGCACTTTAATAAATTAATAATTTTTAATTTAAAATTCAAGAATACCCATAAAAAAAAGGGGTAAATACATCGTATTTAATAAAAGTATCACACAAATTAATATTTTTAAGGGGGTGCGTTTAGGATTTTTATAATTTTATTAAAATTTAAACCTAAAAACAATGCGAAAAGTTATTTTAAGTATACTTTTAATCACAATATTAGTATTAACTCTTTTTTCTAATTATTTCTTTATTGAAAATTCAACACCAAAAGAAACTATCAATTATGACACAGGTGATACTGCTTGGATGATTGTTGCAACAGCGCTCGTACTAATCATGACCCCTGGTTTAGGTTTTTTCTACGGAGGAATGGTCGGTAAAAAGAATGTAATAAGTACCATGTTACAAAGTTATATGGCAATGATAATTGTTACTGTTTTATGGATTGTTATCGCTTTCGGATTGTGTTTTGGTCCATCAATAGGTGGAATTATAGGTAATCCCATTCCTAATTTATTTTTTAGAAGTGTTGGTACAAATACTGTCTGGAATGCTGCTCCAACAATACCTTTTTTGCTATTTGCTTTATTTCAAGCAAAATTTGCAATTATTACTCCCGCTTTAATAACTGGAGCTTTTGCTGAAAGAATCCGTTTCTGGGCTTATATGCTGTTTATGGTTTTATTCATTCTATTTGTTTACACACCATTGGCACACATGACTTGGCATCCAGAAGGATTTCTCTTCAAAATGGGCGTATTGGATTTTGCGGGAGGGACAGTTGTACACATGAGTGCTGGATGGGCTGCATTAGCTGGAGCCATTTTTTTAGGCAAAAGAAAAGAACAAAAATCAAGTCCTGCTCGTATCACTTACATATTATTAGGCACTGGTTTACTATGGTTTGGCTGGTTTGGTTTCAATTCTGGATCTGCTTTAGGAGCCAATGGATTGGCTGTGCAAGCATTGGGTACAACAACAATTGCGGCTGCCGCTGCTGGAATGGCTTGGGTATTTCTTGATAAAATTCTTGGACATAAGTTATCGGCTATGGGTGCTTGTATTGGAGTAGTTGTAGGTTTAGTTTCCATCACTCCTTCTGCTGGTTATGTAAGTATTCCGCATGCAATGTTTATTGGTATTTTTGCCAGTATTGTGAGCAACTTCGTAGTTAGAAGCTTCCACAAAAGTAAAATTGATGATGCTTTAGACGTCTTTGCATGTCATGGCGTAGGCGGAATGGTTGGAATGCTTTTAACGGGTGTCTTTGCCTCAAAATCAATAAATCCAGCTGTTGGAAATAATCAAGGACTTATTTTTGGCGATGCAACCTTATTTTTAACACAATTAAGTGCTTTAGTTATTGTTTCCATATTTGCATTTTCCGCATCCTATTTCCTTTTTTTCATTGTAAACAAAATAACTCCATTACGAGTTAGTGAGGAAAAAGAAGTGCTAGGTTTAGATATATCTCAACATGGTGAATTTTTATAAATGAATTCTTTAAATAAAAAAAGCGTTCTAAATTGATGTTAGAACGCTTTTTTATTCATTAAAATTTAAAGCTTAATTTATTTCAAAACAGTAAATTCAATTTTTGAATCATTATAAATCCTATGCGTTTGCTTTTGGAAATCTTCTGGCTTAGCGTAAAAAATATTATCAACAAAAGTCTGCGGATTCAAATCGATCAAAGGAAACCAAGTGCTTTGAATTTGAATCTGTATTTTATGCCCTTTTTTGAAAGTATGAAAAACATCTTGTAATTTGATATTTACGGCCGTTTTCTCATTGGCTACAAAAGGCTCCGGTTTTGAAAAACTATTTCTAAATCGGCCTCTCATTACTTCACTTCTGACCATCATGTGGTAATTACTCATTTTTAAATAAGGTGCAATTTCCTTTGTTTCTGGTTCATCATTAGGAAAAACATCAATTACCTTAACGATCCAATCTGCATCTGTTCCTGTAGTAGCTACTTGAAGTTTCGCTAAAATAGCACCAGCCAAAGTAGTATCATCAGTTAGCACTTCGGTTTCAAACACCTCTACACCCGGTCGTCTAGCAGAAAAACGTTGATCATCCGTCATATATTTTCTTGGTGTAATGCCTTGTTGTTTGATATCCTCAGAGTAAGGAACTGGCTTTTTAGGATCACTAACAAACTCTTCAAAAGCTATATTTCTTTTGGCCATAGTTGTCAACTTATTTTCTTGCAAAAAGAAATCCTGTTTCACTGTATTTTTTGGAGGCCAAGCATCAAATGTTTTCCAATCTTTTATACCTGAATCAAAAACATAAGCTTCAGGCAATTTGTTTTCTCCTTTACCATTATTT
>CBDUEE010000082.1:0-11533 GCA_965366105.1 uncultured Flavobacterium sp.
GTTAATAATTTTCGCTAAAAATTAATTATAAAATTAAATTGTATTAATTTTTTAAAAGCAGCGTTAGCAAATAATTGGTTTTTTATTTTATCAATATATTCAATCATTTACCTAAAAATATATTTTTTACTGGTTAATTAGTATAGAAAGTAGATTTGCTTTATAACCTGTAAGTTTCTACAATCTTAATAATCAAAGTATAGCATTTTTTAAAATTTAAAATAAATTTTAAATTGTTATATCTGTTTTAAATTAATTAGAGGAAAAACTATATTTAATAGGTTCGATTAAGTATTTAAATCCAAAGAAGTTGTTTGCAGAAAACATAAAATAATAGAACCCAATATTTTGGGAAATAAAAAGTAAATTAATATCAGTATTATGGATAAAGATCCCTATAAAGTAAAGAAAAAATTATCGTTATTAGGAAAAGAATTTGGTTATTATAGTCTTTCTATTCTGGAAGAACAAGGCCATGAAATAAGTAAACTTCCATTTTCTATTCGAATACTTTTAGAAAATGCATTGCGGAATTATGATGGTTTTACCGTTACTAAGGAAAATATCGAGACCTTACTTCAATGGGAACCTAAAGCATCTGATAAGGATATTCCATTTAAACCAGCTCGTGTCTTGATGCAGGATTTTACTGGAGTTCCAGCTGTAGTTGATATTGCTGCGCTTCGTGAGGAACTGGCCCGAAAAGGAAAAAATCCTGAAACTATAAATCCTTTGGTTCCTGTAGATTTGGTTATTGACCACTCAGTACAAGTCGATTATTTTGGAACGGATTATTCCTACGGACGAAATATGGATGAGGAATTTGAACGCAACATAGAACGTTACCAATTTTTAAAATGGGCACAACAATCTTTTGACAACTTCAGAGTTGTTCCACCAGGAATGGGTATTTGCCATCAGGTAAATTTAGAATATTTCTCTAAAGGTGTGATTGAACGAGATGGAGAACTTTTTCCTGATACCCTAGTAGGTACAGACAGTCATACACCAATGGTCAATGGAATTGGAGTTGTAGGTTGGGGGGTTGGCGGTATCGAGGCTGAAGCAGCTATACTAGGACAGCCACTTTATTTTATAATGCCAGAGGTTGTAGGTCTTAAACTTACTGGAAAACTTCCCTTAGGATCCACTGCTACTGATCTTGTACTTACAATTGCTAATCTTTTACGAAAACAAGGTGTTGTAGGTAAATTTGTAGAGGTTTTTGGCCCGGGTTGTAGCCATCTTTCGGTACCTGATAGAGCAACGATTGGTAATATGTCGCCTGAATTTGGATGTACAATTACCTATTTCCCTATTGATGATAAAACGTTGGAATATATGACGCTGAGTAATCGATCTCAAGAACAGATTGCTTTAGTTGAGTCGTATTGTAAGACTAATATGTTATGGAGAGAAAATGAAGAAAAAATTCAATATACCACTATAGTTGAATTGGATATGTCTACTATCGAACCGACTGTGGCGGGACCTAAACGTCCGCAAGACAAAATTCTGTTACGAGAATTTAAACCCAAATTTATCGAGTTGTTGCAAAATTTCTTTGGCCGAGAATACATCGAACAAAAAAAACGTGAAACCATAAGTTCGATTGCAAAACTGGATGAAGAAGGTGGCGATCAAGCGACATATAATTTACAAATTCCTGTGAATGCAGGAACTGTTGAAACAATAGTAAAAGAAGGACTTAAAACTATTTGGATCGATCGTGGAGATGATAAATTTATGTTGTCAGATGGTTCGGTAGTAATTGCAGCAATAACCTCTTGCACGAACACCTCTAATCCTTTTGTAATGATAGGCGCTGGGTTAGTAGCAAGAAAAGCTCGCGAACACGGTATCAATGTTAAGCCTTGGGTAAAAACTTCTTTAGCGCCGGGTTCCAAAGTTGTTACTGACTATTTAGAAAAAGCAGATCTTATGAAAGATCTGGAAGCGCTCAAGTTTCATTTGGTTGGTTACGGTTGTACATCTTGTATAGGAAATTCAGGTCCGTTACCTCCAGCCATTGCACAAGCTGTAGATGAGAATGAACTTGTTGTTGCATCAGTTCTTTCAGGCAATCGTAATTTTGAGGCTCGGGTTCATCCACAGGTTAAAATGAATTTCTTAATGTCACCGATGTTGGTAGTTGCTTATGCCATTGCAGGAAGAGTTGATATCGATTTGATCAATGACCCTATTAGTTTCGACAGTAATCTTCAGCCAGTTTTTCTAAAGGATATTTGGCCAACAGATGATGAGATTAATGCAATTATGAGTCGTGTTCTTTCTCCAAAGGATTTTCAAAAAAATTATGATGAGATATTTGAAGGTAATGAGATATGGAAAAATCTTCAGGTTCCAGAAGGGAAATTATACCATTGGGATAAAAAATCAACTTACATTAAGGAAATTCCGTTTTTCAAGGATATCTCTGCAGCAGCTCCAGAACTTAAAAATATAAATAATGCTCGTGCTTTATTAGTTTTAGGGGACAGTATAACCACCGATCACATTTCGCCAGCAGGATCTTTTAATGAATTTTCATCAGCGGGAAAATATCTGATAGAACAAGGCGTAACGAAAGAAAACTTCAACTCATACGGAAGCCGTCGAGGTAATGATGAAGTGATGGTTCGAGGTACTTTTGCTAATGTTCGAATTAAGAATAAACTTGCAGATAGGGAAGGAGGATATACTCGTTATTTACCCACAGGCGAAGTAATGACCGTTTACGAAGTTGCTATGAAATACAAACTTCAGAACGCATCTTTAGTTGTTCTTGCAGGAAAAGAATACGGAAGTGGTTCCTCTCGAGATTGGGCAGCCAAAGGAACTTTTTTGTTAGGAATAAAAGGTGTACTTGCCGAAAGTTATGAGCGTATTCATCGTAGTAATCTCGTAGGTCTTGGGGTTCTGCCACTTCAATATAAGGTTGGAGATACTGCTGAGAAGTTAGGAATTGACGGTACGGAAACTTTTACAATAAGCGGAATTTCAGAGGGAATTAAACCATTAAAAGAAGTACAAGTTATCGCTCAGAAAGAAAACGGTGATAAAATAGAATTTGGAGTTATTGCACGTCTGGATTCTCTCATTGAAATTGAATATTATCGCAATGGAGGAATCCTGCAATATGTGTTGCGTCAATTTTTAGAAAAATAAAATTAATTATATAAAAATAACAATCATGGAAAATGATACGCTTTATCCAAAAGTGACAAAAGAACTTAATGATAAAAAAGCCGCTTTGGCTCCAGGTAATGTCGAAGCTTGGCGCAATTTTAGTAGCACCGTTTTCAAACCAGGTGCTATAGATGAAAAAACAAAACAACTTATTGCAGTGGCTGTAGCACACGTAACACAATGTCCTTATTGTATTAAGTCACATACGGCACAAGCAATGCGCAAAGGAGCAAGCAAAGAGGAAATTATGGAGGCTATTTGGGTGGCAGTAGAAATGCGAGCTGGTGCAGCATACGCCCATGCAACGCTTGCAATGGACGAAATGGAAAAACATTAATTATAAAAATAACCCAATTGAAGCTGAAGAAATATAGAAGAATTATATTTTTTTAGCAATATGTAAAATTAATTATTTACAAAACCTATGAGACTTTTATTATCTCATAGGTTTTGTTGTTTTTATAAGATTTTTAGTAGTTTATACTTTGTTTTGAATAATTATTTAATGATTAAAAAACAGATTTTCAATCGCATCATTTCAAATTCTATTCTGTCATTTTCTAAAATATTTTAATTCTTACCTTATATAGTGATACAAAAAAACCGTCAAGTTTTTATAACGAGACGGTTTATGTAAAATAATAATGATTTCTAAGCTTCAATACTGTTTAGCTTACTGTTTTTATGACTAAAACTGAAATAAATAACCAATCCTATTAAAAGCCAAATTCCAAAATAAATCCAGTTCCAAACACTAAGTTCAGCCATCATATACAAACAGCAAATCAAGCCTAATAAAGGGATTAATGATAAGTTTGATTTAAAAGACCAAACTACTAAACCTACCAAAACAAATAGGAAAATCCACATTGGGATTTTATGTTTGAATAGACTAAATCCACTTTCATATTTTACTGTATCTGCCAATGGTAAGCCAGCAATAACCTTAGAATATGTGGCTTCATCTTTATGATATTTACTTAATAAAAGTTCTAAATCTGGTTTCCCTACTGTACTGTTTTTAGCATCAATACTTACCAAATAATCATATACTTTTTTAGTATCTTCTTTATTTAATGAAGTTATTATTGCTTCTGAACTGTTGATTTGAGTTTCATTAGTAATGAAATCCATAGTTGCTTTTTTATTAAAACCAAAAGCAAATACTAATCCAATAACAATTAAAAAAGGCAATATATATTTAGAATTTACATAAGGTGTTTTAAATTTTCCACGAGGAATATCTGTTCTGTTTTGCAAAACTAAAACTCCTGCGCAAACCAATACAAATGCAAATAAGGTCCCAATACTACACAAATCCGTTACTAATGTTAAGTTTAAAAATAAAGCTGGAATTGCTACAACAAATCCCGTAACAACTGTCGCATAAGAAGGTGTTTTGTATTTAGGATGTACTTTTGAAAAACGTTTTGGTAGCAAACCATCACGACTCATACTCATCCAAATACGAGGTTGTCCCATTTGAAAAACCAATAAAACACTTGCCATAGCAACAACCGCACTAACAGCAATTATTCCAGACATCCATTTTAAATCTAATTTTTCAAACACAAAAGCTAGTGGATCACCCACATTCAATAAGCTAAAATTAACCATACCAGTCAATACTAAAGCAATCGCGATATATAAAATGGTACATATAATGATTGCCCACATCATTCCTCTTGGTAAATCGCGTTGCGGATCTTTACATTCTTCGGCAGTTGTTGAAATAGCATCAAAACCAATGTATGCAAAAAATACTGCGGAAACTCCTTTTAAAACTCCTGTTACACCGTTTGGAGCGAAAGGATCCCAATTAGCAGTATCTACATAAAATATACCTACTGCAATAACCAAAAGTACCACACATAGTTTTACAACAACCATGATATTACTCGCATTTCGGGACTCTTTCATACCGCGATAAATTAATGCTGTAATTAGAACAATTATTAATAAGGCAGGAAGGTCAGCTACAAAATGGAAAGAACCTATGACAGGTGATGTAGTCCAGGCTGTATAAGCATCTTGTAAAGCAGGACTTAAATTTGAAAATTCCTTTCCGCTTTGCATTAATGCTGTTGCATCATCATAACCATTGGAAGCGGATAAAAAATCCATTTGAACCCACTGTGGGAGTTCAAGACCGCCACTTTTGAGTAATCCAGTAAAATAATCGCTCCACGATATGGCTACGGTTATATTACCTACAGAATATTCCATTATCAAGGCCCAACCAATAATCCAAGCTATTATTTCTCCAAAAGCAACATAGGAATAGGTGTATGCACTCCCAGAAACAGGAACCATAGATGCAAATTCAGCGTAAGCGAAAGCGGCAAAACTACAAGCAATTGCCGTAAATAAAAATAAAAAAATAACGGCTGGACCTCCATCTGCACTTGCTTTTCCAATAGTACTAAAAATACCTGCGCCTACAATTGCTGCAATACCAAATGCAGTCAAATCACGCGCAGTCAAATGTTTACCTAGCGCATTATGTCCATCGGCATTATTTTTTTCTACTTGTTTTAAAATATCTTGTACTGTCTTTTTTCTAAACAAACCCTTTAACGCCATATTGTAAATATTATCATTAAAAATTAATATATTGTAAATAACACTCTCTTATTTTAGAAATAATGCAAATGTTGTTTAAAAACCAAATGTATAAAACAAATTCAATTATGAAAGATTTGATTCCGTATTTTTTAAAAAAGCTACTGAAAAATGTCAAATATAAAATTTTATTTGACCGAAAAAAAGCGATAAACAAGTTTAAAATTATTTATGAACTTCCTAATATTGTATAAGATCAATTTTGCAAATAAATGGATCTTTCTATAATCCGAATAAAAAATCTTCTATTCCTTATTATCAAAGAATTTATTTTAACTAGGATTTACTAAATGGTCTTCTTTTATAACCTCATTAATAATTCGATCATTATTTATTTCAGTGAATCATTAAAAAAAGTATTGAAAAATAACAATTGAAACCTTAAAGAGTTTTCCCAATATTCTATATTGTGTTTTCCTGGACGTTCTGTATAATCGTGATCAATCTTTAAGATTAGCATTTTTTCATGAAGTTTTCTATTAACATCAATAAAAAAATCATCTACACCGCAATCAATAATTAGTTTTAGTTTATTACTTTTTATCATGTCAAGCATATTAATTACGGTGTTTTTGTTCCAATTTTCAGGAAAATCGATTATTGAGCCAAGACGTTTTTTTATATCCCAGTTTTCAGAGAATGTACGAAAATCGACTCCACCACTCATACTTCCTGCCGCTCCATATACCTCCTGATGTTTCATTGACAAATATAATGCACCGTGTCCGCCCATACTAAAACCCGATATAGCTCTGCCTTTTCGACTTGCAATAGTTTTGTATTTTGCATCTATAAAAGGAACTAATTCATCAATTATATAGGATTCATATTTAAAAGTAGGATCAATTGGGCTGTCAAAATACCAACTCGAATAATTTCCATCTACACCTATTACAATAAAACCATATTTATCAACCTGATTCGCAACCTCTTTAAAACTAGAAACCCAAGTTGCATAATTACCACTATAACCATGTAGTAGATAAACAACTGGAAATTTTTTGTCACTCTTCTCATAAGTATCAGGAGTTATAACACAGGTTTTGATATTTTTGTTCATTACCGCGCTAAAAACAGTTATAGTATCAATGTTAGCTGCTTTTGACGATAAAAAAACCAATAAAAAGAGCGTAAAAAAAAATGATTTCTTCATATGTTTATGGTTTTTTTGTCTTTAAAAAAAAGGAATACATTTCAGTCAGAATTTTTAAAATTAAAATTCTCAATATATTTTGAGACCAAAAAAAGTTTACTTCATGATTTCTATATTTCTTAGATTCATTTACTGCGAAGACAAAAAGACACAAGAAAAATTCTTTGCTTTTGCAAAATCGTAGTAAGCAAACCTTCATGATCTTGCGACTTAGTGGCAATAATCATATTTTATTTATTAAATAAAATAGTTTAAATCCTATTTTAAACCCACCTTATTGGTGGTAAAACAAAATGTATATTTATAAATTTATTTTAAACAATTCCTCAAAATTGTCACTGGATGCAATGCTTTTCTATTGGTTCCATCAAAAATCTGATGGCGACAACTTGTTCCTGCCGCTGCAATAGCTACAGTATCATCCGTGGCTCTAATTTTTGGAAATAAAGTATCTTCTCCAATTTGCATACTAATTTGATAATGCTCTTTTTCGTAGCCAAAGGATCCTGCCATACCACAACATCCCGAATTATAAATAGTAACGGAACTATTTTTTGGTAAGTTCAACATCGCAAAAGTAGCTTCAATAGAACTTAGGGATTTTTGATGACAATGTCCATGAATTTTTATTTTTTTAGATTCATCAGAAAATTGATTAGAAGTAATTTTACCAGAGGCAATTTCATTTTTGAAAAACTCTTCAATAGTAAATACATTTTTAGCTAATTTCTCTGCGCTCTCTTTGTCATCCGCTAAACGAATATATTCATCTCTAAAAGTCAAAATTGCAGAAGGCTCAATTCCTATCAAAGGACAATCCGCAGTAATATAGTCTGAAAAAACAGCAATATTTGTATTTGCAATAGCTTTCGCTTCCTCTAGAAAACCTTTAGATATAAAGGCTCTTCCGCTTTCTTCATGATCTACTACTATTACTTCATAACCTAATGTTGTCAATAGTTCATACGCATCAATACCTACAGAAACATCGTAGAAATTTGTAAATTCATCACAAAATAAGCATACTTTTCCGTTTACAAAAGATTCGCTTGGTGACTGATTCCAGTTTTTTTCGTACCATTTTCTAAAGGTTTGTGAAGCCAAAAGTGGTACTTCTCGTTGTGATGCAATACCCATGCTTTTTTTGACGAAAGGTAAATTAACCATGAAATTTGTAAACCTTGGTGTAATGCTTCCTAAGCCATTAAGTTTGGCATTGAAAGCAAAAATTTTATTCCGCCATGAAAATCCATTTGCTTTTTGGTATTGGTATAAAAATTCTGATTTTAACGCTGCAACGTCTACATTGCTAGGACATTCGCTTGCACAAGCTTTGCAACTAACACACAATTCAAATACCTTATATAATTCGTCATGATCAAATTTATTGTCTTTTTCAGAATGAGTTAAATATTCTCTCAAGGCATTTGCTCTGGCACGAGTAGTATCTTTTTCATTGCGGGTAGCACGATAACTGGGACACATACTTCCGCCTGCAGAAGGTAGTTTCCTGCAATCACCAGAACCATTACATTTTTCTGCTGCTCGCAAAATCCCCATACTATCCGAAAAGTCCTGAATTGTTTGTATATCGGGTTCGATTCTTCCGGCCTCGACTCTAAGATTCTCATCCATTTTAGAGGTGTTTACAATTTTTCCTACATTGAAAATTGTATTTGGGTCAAATGCTTTCTTTATTCGTTTCAGTAATTCATAATTCTTATCTCCAATCATAAACGGTAAAAACTCACCACGAACAATTCCATCTCCATGTTCTCCACTTAGTGAGCCTCTATATTTTTTGACTAATACAGCTACTTCAGTAGCGATGTTTCTAAATTGGTGTAATCCTTCTTTTGTTTTTAAATTCAAAACAGGACGCAAGTGTAATTCTCCTGCTCCGGCATGTGCGTAATATATAGCGCTCTGACCGTGACGCTTCATCATTGCAGAAAATTCAGCTATATAATCGGGTAAATCACTCAACTCAACCGCAGTGTCTTCAATAGAATCAGCTGCTTTGTTATCACCCACAATACTTCCTAAAAGTCCAAGACCCGCTTTTCGTAACTCATTAACTTTATCAATATCATTTCCAAAAATTTTGGGTAGTGCATATCCAAAATGATGTAGTTCGAGATCAGCAATCAAAGCATCAGCTTGTCTTTCGGCATCCTCCATGCTAAGATATGAGGCGACTTCAAGCATAATAACTGCCTTGGGTTCTCCTTGTATAAAAAACCTATTTTTGGCTTGTTCTCTGTTGGTTTTAGTACAATTTAATATAGTGTCATCCATCATTTCGCAAGTGTACAAATGATGTTTCATTGCTATAACCACGGCTTCTAAGCTTTCCTGAATGGTATGAAAATGCGCCATCACCATCACATTATTCGTTGGGGGCAAATCATCTACTTTCAACGTAATTTCAGTTGTAAAAGCTAATGTTCCTTCGCTTCCGCAAAGTAGCTTTCCTAAATTAATTGTTTTTTCAGTTCCACCAAAGAGTTCAGAGTTTAATAATAAATCGACAGCATATCCAGTATTTCGTCTGTGAATTTCAGGTTTTGGAAATTCTTTTATAATTTCTATTTGATGTTCTGTATTAGAGAGTTCTTCATAAATAGTTCTATAAATAGAACTTTCCAGTGAGTCTCCTTTTGTTTTTTCAAGGAATTCATCAGTGGACATTTCTTTAAATACAACAGTATTTCCATCACTCAAAATAGTTTTTATCGCTACTATTTTATCTCTTGTTACGCCATAACGTATGGAAGTAGTTCCAGATGAATTATTTCCTACCATTCCGCCCACCATACATCGATTTGAAGTAGAAGTGTTTGGGCCAAAAAACAACCCGTAGGGTTTTAAGTACAAATTTAGTTCGTCCCGAATTACAGCTGGCTGAACGGTTATTGTTTTGCGTTCATTATCAAATGAAATAATTTTTGTGAAATGTTTAGAAACATCAACAATTATTCCATTACCAACGGTTTGTCCTGCTAAAGAAGTCCCTGCTGTTCTTGGAGTTATTGAAATCTTATTTTCTGTTGCAAAACGAATTATTTTTGAAATATCTTCCTCTGATTTTGGAATTGCTACGCCAACTGGTGAAATTCTGTAAGCAGATGCATCTGTAGAATATAAAATTTTATGTAGATCGTCGGATAAAAGAGTTCCTTCTAATGATCGGGATAATTCTTGTAATTTATGGGAAATAGACATTTACTTATTTTTTATTTTAAAAAAAATATTATACTAAAAGGTCGATATTAATATACCTTTAAATTTATTAAACGATAACAAACTACCTGATATTTTTACAGTACCGATAAGAAAGAAAATAATGATAAATTAATTTCGATCTAAAAAAACAAATTGATAGTTAAGAAAAAATAGAATAACGCAAAATAACTTGTTTGAACGATGCTTATAAAATAGAAACACCTGACTTTACATAATCTTCAAGAATAGAATCCGTAACATCCAATTCCGTAACTATAGTATCTAATTTACCGATATCACAGACTACATGCGGTCTTTTTGTATTTAGTTTATCTGTAGTAAACATAGCAACAACTCTGTCTGATGATTCTATCATTGCTTTCTTTACAATAGAAACTTCATAACCCATTTCTGTAAGTCCTTGTTTTATATTAATACTACTTACACCCATAAAGCAAATATCAGCTTTGATTTTTGACAAAACCTGAAGGACGTCTATACCAATGGTAACCATTGCATTTTTTTGCATTTTTCCTCCAATAAAAATCAAATCTATATTGGGATATTGTGATAATTGCATCGCAATAGGCAAACTGTACGTATAAACTGTAGCTTTTAACAAAGGCGGAATTAATTTCGAGAATACTAAGTTTGTGGTTCCACCACTCATAATAATTACTTGACCATCATGAAGTAAAGAAAGTGCCTTAGTGCCTATTTCTTTTTTCTTATTCTCATTTGTTATTACGATATCAAAAACACTCTTATGTTTTTCTGTAACTGGAATCCCACCACCATATACTTTCTCAAGCAATCCTTTTTCATGAAGCTTATTTAAATCCCTTCTTATGGAATCTTCAGATACTCCCAAATCAACTGCTAATTGAATAGTATTAACGCGATGCTCTTCAGCAAGTTTAGTCATTATAAAATTGTGCCTTTCCGCTTTTAACATAGCTAAATATATAGGTAAGATACAAATGTATTAAAATAATTAATTATAAATGAGCAGTTTTACTATATAATTTAACAAAAGCTTAAAAAAACTCTTATTATTATGCGTTATTGTGCATTGTTTGTGTACTAAATTAAAATAATTAGAAATATATCGCATTTGTATGCAGTATTTAAATATATTTGTACAATAACCATAAAAAAACCAAATAATTATGAAAAAATTATTACTGATTTCATTTTTGTTTTTTTTAGTACAAGCCACTTTTGCACAAACAAAAACAATTACTGGAACAATTAAAAACAAAGCGGATGGGATTCCAATTCCTGGCGCTACAGTTCTTATTAAAGGCACTACAAAGAGTAGCGTAAGTGATTTTGATGGTAAAT
>CBDUEE010000083.1:0-11441 GCA_965366105.1 uncultured Flavobacterium sp.
CTCATGGTTCAATTATTCGTTCGCATACGATGGAAATCAAAAAGAAACTCGATGAAACCAACGAAGAATTATTAGAATTAGCGATTGTCGAATTACGGGAGCGTTTTCAATTGTTGTCTAGAGAAGTTATTGTTCCTTTTCACGTAGATTTAGGTGAGAGTATAAAAATTACTGTTCCGCAACTAGGCGATAAAAAACAAATTTTAGATTTATCCATTCGGAACGCTAAGTTCTACCGAATCGAGCAGTTGAAACAATTGCAAATTGTAGATCCAGATCGTCATACCAAGCGTATTATGGCGCAAATGCAAAAAGACCTGCGATTGCCAGTAGAACCTAGGCATATAGAATGTTTCGATAACTCGAATATTCAGGGAACAAATCCAGTAGCAGCTTGCGTAGTTTTCAAGGATGGTAAACCGAGCAAAAAAGACTATCGTCATTTTAATATAAAAACAGTCGAAGGTCCAGATGATTTCGCCTCCATGACCGAAGTAGTTTATAGACGATACAAAAGATTGCTCGACGAGAACGAACCACTACCTGATTTAGTAATTATTGACGGTGGAAAAGGGCAATTGTCTTCGGCTCTCAAGAGTATTGATGCATTGGGTTTACGAGGAAAAATCACTATAATTGGTATTGCAAAAAGACTCGAAGAACTATTTTATCCTGGCGATTCCATCCCTCTATATTTGGATAAAAGATCCGAAACCTTAAAAATTATTCAGCAATTGCGAAACGAAGCGCATCGTTTTGGGATTACGCATCACCGGGACAAAAGAAGCAAAGCGGCGCTACATTCTTCTATAGAAAGTATTCCAGGAATTGGCGAAAAAACCATGTTATCTTTGATTCAGCACTTTAAAAGTGTTAAAAGATTGAAATTAGCCACAGAAAAAGAAATTTCAGAGGTTATAGGAGTGTCAAAAGCCAAAAAAATTGTCGAATTTTACAAGAATAATTAGTCATTTCTTTATGAGCCTATTCCAGCTGTCCGTTTCAAGCTCTCCGCAAAAAATCTTTTTTTCTATTACAAAAAAAGGAGCTTCTAGGGTCGCTCTTTTTTTTCAAGAAAAAATATTTTTTTTACTATCGAGGCTTTTCTCTTCCATCTGGGGCCTAAATATGTTTTCAAAACTAGTATTTTCTGCTATTGTCTATGTAGTATTTTCTGTTTTGTTACTCTCACAAACCACATTTGCACAAGAGCAAAAAAGGCCTAAAATTGGTTTGGTTTTAAGCGGAGGTGGAGCCAAAGGATTTGCTCATATTGGCGTACTCAAAGTCCTGGAAGAGGCCGGAATTAAGATAGATTATATAGGAGGTACGAGTATGGGTGCCGTTATCGGCGGATTGTATGCTTCGGGATTTAATGCAACTCAAATCGATTCAATTTTTCAAGCAACAGATTTCAATAAGTTAATAAACGATTTTATTCCCAGATCATCTAAAAATTTCTATGAAAAAAGAAATGAGGAATTATATGCATTAGTTTTACCTTTTAATAAAATGAAAATTGGAATTCCCGAGGCCTTATCCAAAGGAATGTATAATTATAACTTATTGAGTAGGATTACTAGAAATGTTAGGCATATCAAAGATTTTAATCAACTTCCTATTCCCTTTTTATGTATTGGTACTAATATTGAAACTGGCCAAGAAGTACTTTTAAATAAAGGGAATTTAGCCCAAGCCATGATGGCTAGTTCTGCTTTTCCCTCTTTATTTTCTCCTGTTGAAATTGACGGGAAAGTTCTTGTAGATGGCGGAGTTGTTAATAATTATCCCATTGAAGAAGTACGAAAATTAGGTGCAGATATTATTATTGGTGTTGATGTTCAAAATGATTTGTTGGATAGAAACCAGCTAAAAGATGCAACCAAAATTTTAATACAAATCACAAATCTTCAGTCTATAGAGCGAATGAAGAAAAATGTATCAAACACTGATGTTTATATTAAACCTGACATTACACAATATGGTGTAATCTCTTTTGATAAAGGAAAAGAAATAATAATAAAGGGTGAAGATGCCACATTTGCCGTTTTTGAGCAAATAAAAAAACTAGTTGATGAATCCAATCCCTATAAAAAACCGAAACTCATATTAAATTCAGATAGTTTGCAAATTAGCGCAATAAACATCAATGAATTAGATAATTATACCAAGGACTACGTGATTGGAAAATTAAGATTTAAACCAGGAACAAAAATAAGTTCTAATGATTTGCTTAAGGGAATTAATAACATCAATGCATCGCAAAACTTTAGTGCAATTTCCTATTCATTTGAAACAAATAAAGAGGGAGAAGATTTGAATCTTACTTTAAGAGAAAATCCAACAAAAACCTATTTGAAATTTGGACTTCATTATGATAATTTATTTAAAAGTGGTGTGTTGTTGAATTTGACCCGTAAAAAAACAATTTATAAAAATGATATAGCCTCGCTCGATCTTGTTTTAGGAGATAACTTTAGATACAATTTTGATTATTATATTGAAAATGGTTTTAATTTGAGCTTTGGCTTTAAATCACAATATAATCAATTTAATAGAAATGTTGCTAAAGGAATAAGTACAGCAATTATAAGTAATCTAGATGTGAATACTATAAATGTTGATTTTAGTGATTTGACAAATCAAGTGTATTTCCAGTCTTTATTTGTACAAAAGTTTTTAGTAGGAGGTGGAGTGGAACACAAATTTTTAAAAATAAAATCAGTTACACTCGCTAATGTAGATCCAATAATTGATAAGAGTAGTTATTTGAGTCTTTTTAGTTACATGAAATTTGATTCTTTTGATAATAAATATTTTCCTAAAAAGGGTTGGTATTTTACCGGAGATATTCAATCATATTTATTTTCGTCGAACTATACCGGTAATTTTAAACCTTTTTCCATTGCCAAAGGTGATTTTGGCGTAGCTGCAACGCTATTTAATAATGCCACTTTAAAATTTCAGACCGATGCTGGATTTTCTTTTGGTCAAGAAAGTGTTCCTTTCTTTAATTTTATTTTGGGTGGTTATGGGTACAATACTCTAAATGGTTTTAAATACTTATATGGTTATGATTATTTGAGTATGGTTGCAAATAGTTATATTAAAACAACTGGAACTATAGATTATGAGTTCTATAAAAAAAACCATATCAATTTTTCGGCAAATTTTGCTAATATTGGAAATCGAATTTTCGAATCAGTAGATTGGATATCTTTTCCCAAATATTCAGGTTATGCTGTTGGATATGGTTTAGAAACTATAATTGGACCAGTAGAAATAAAGTATTCTTGGTCTCCTGAACAAGCTAAAGGTTTTACTTGGTTTAGTGTAGGTTTTATATTTTAAATATAATTTATATTAATAAAAATTCCGATATTTGTTATTATGAAAACAACTTGGATCGGTTTATTGGGATATCTGCAATTTCTTATTAAGAGAAATCCTGAATAAGAAGTCAATTGGACAAGTAGTAAATAGAGTGAATTGAAAAGTAAGATAATTTCAAACCATTCAATTTTCTCTTTACGTTACTCTTAAATTTTTCTACTTGGCAATGTTATTTCTTGTCAAATTTTAGAATTGATTTATTTCTCATTGTCAAATCTTCTAATTAAAAAAAATATGCCTTTATATCACAAATTGGGAAGTTTTCCCCAAAAAAGACACACGCAATTCGAAAAGCCTAACGGTGATTTGTATTATGAGCAACTATTTGGTACAGAAGGGTTTCATGGTAATTCGGCTTTGCTTTATCATGTTCATAGACCTACGCAAATTAAGGAAATTATAAAATCGTATTCGGTTGAACCAAAAATTGCTATTGGTAAAAACATAAAATCGTTGTTGTTAAAAGGTTTTGAATTAAAACCCGAAGATGATTTTCTAGACAGCCGCAAAGCCATGTTGGTCAACAAAGATTGTACAATAGGATTAGCAGCGCCGCGAAAGTCTCTTCGCAATTATTACTATAAAAATGCCGATGCCGATGAAATGATTTTTATCCACAAAGGAAAAGGAAAATTACGTACCATGATGGGAAATATCCCTTTTGAATATGGTGATTACTTGATTATTCCACGAGGAATCATTTATCAAATTGATTTTGATACTACAGAAAATCGACTTTTTTATGTTGAATCTTTTGCTCCTTTTTATACACCAAAACGCTATAAAAATGAATCTGGACAACATTTAGAACATTCTCCCTTTTGCGAACGTGATTTTATTTTGCCAACAGAGTTAGAAACGCATGATGAAAAAGGTGATTTTTTGATCAAAATAAAAAAAGAAGGAATGATTCATGAAGTGGTATATGCTACACACCCTTTTGACGTTGTGGGTTGGGATGGTTATAATTTTCCTTATGGATTTAGTATCCATAATTTCGAACCTATAACAGGGCGTGTTCATCAACCACCGACGGTTCATCAAACCTTTGAAACTTCGGCTTTCGTTGTTTGTTCCTTTGTTCCAAGGTTGTATGACTATCACCCAAAAGCAATTCCAGCACCTTATAATCACAGTAACATTGATAGTGATGAGGTTTTGTATTATGTAGATGGTGATTTTATGTCACGCAACAATATTGAGCAAGGACATATTACCTTGCACCCAAAAGGAATTCCTCACGGACCAGCTCCTGGAGCTATGGAACGCAGTATTGGCCATACAGAAACCCAGGAATTAGCAGTAATGGTCGATACTTTTCGTCCATTAATGGTAACCGAAGAAGCAATGGGATTAGACGATGGTCACTATTATAAATCATGGGTGGAATAAGTCATCGAGAGGAACAAAGCAATCATAATTAGTTTATTAAGTTAGATATGAAATTATTTCCTGAATTTGAAAATCTGGGAATACTTCACGCAGGGCAAGAATTCAAATAACAAAAAAATAAAATTTATAAAATCCGTGCAAATCAGTTTTATTCGCGTCATCTGCGTTCAAAAAATCGATTTCATATAAAAATATAGAAAAAATGTCAAAAGAATTAAAATCAGTAGAATACGGCTTAGAAAAAATATTTGAAGGAGCACAAGACTTTCTTCCTTTATTAGGTACCGATTACGTGGAATTCTACGTTGGAAATGCAAAACAATCAGCACATTATTATAAAACAGCTTTTGGATACCAGTCATTGGCCTATGCGGGATTGGAAACTGGAGTAAAAGACAGAACATCTTATGTTTTGAAACAAGATAAAATCCGCATTGTTTTAACTACTCCATTAACACAAGATTCTCCCATACACGAACATTTGAGAAAACATGGAGACGGAGTAAAAGTAGCTGCTCTTTGGGTAGAAGATGCAACTAGTGCTTATGAAGAAACAATGAAACGTGGCGCTCGTTCATTTATGGAGCCAACTGTTGAGAAAGACGAATTTGGTGAAGTAGTGCGTTCTGGAATTTATACTTATGGAGAAACCGTACATGTTTTTGTAGAAAGAAAAAATTACAAAGGTGTTTTCTTACCTGGATATAAAGAATGGAAGTCAGATTATAATCCAGAGCCAACGGGATTGAAGTATATTGATCACATGGTGGGAAATGTAGGTTGGAACGAAATGAACACATGGGTGAAGTTTTACGAAGAAGTGATGGGTTTTGTTAATTTCTTGTCGTTTGATGACAAACAAATTAATACAGAATATTCCGCATTGATGAGTAAGGTAATGTCTAACGGAAACGGAAGAATCAAATTTCCAATAAACGAACCAGCCGAAGGAAAGAAAAAATCGCAAATTGAGGAATATCTTGACTTTTATGGTGGTCCTGGAATTCAGCATATCGCTATTGCTACAGATGACATTATAAAAACAGTATCCGAATTAAAGGCAAGAGGGATAGAATTCCTGTCAGCGCCTCCACATACCTATTATCAAGCAATTCCAGAGCGTTTGGGTGATCACATGAAAATGATGAAAGAAGATCTAAACGAAATTGAGAAACTAGCCATTATGGTAGATGCCGATGAAGAGGGTTATTTATTGCAAATTTTCACCAAACCAGTGCAAGATAGACCAACCTTGTTTTTTGAGATTATTCAACGAATGGGGGCCAAAGGTTTTGGAGCAGGAAACTTTAAAGCACTTTTCGAGTCAATTGAGAGAGAACAAGCATTACGTGGAACGCTATAGATTTGTATTATTTTTATATTATGTGAAATTTTAATCAACAAATGGCATGTTTTTTTACACATATTGTGTTAAAGTATATTTTTAACTAATAAATTATAGGTTTGTTAACTACCTTTGCACTCGCAAAACTGGAGGGGGTGGTTTCCTTCCTAAGTTGATATAAATTTCATAATTTATAGTTTTTTGGTTAGTTAATAGCATAAAAACTCAGTCATTATTTGACTGAGTTTTTTTGTTTTAATATATTTGGAACAAAATTTGCAGATATCGTCATTAATCTGATACACAAAAGCAATGAAAAAGATATTACTACTCTTAATTCTGGTTACTACAGTAAGTTTTGATTCTCCTCAAGAAGACGCATACGATGTAGGGGAATGGTTTAAATTTAGAATCCATTATGGTATAGTTAACGCGGGTTACGCAACTCTGGAAGTTAAAGATGCCATTGTAAATAATAAAAAGTCTTTTCATGTAATAGGGAAAGGATACACTACTGGTATGTCTCGTTTTTTCTTCAAAGTAGATGATGTTTACGAAAGTTATATTGATAAAGAAACGGGTAACCCGTATCAATACGTACGAAACATTAATGAAGGTGGTTACACAAAAAATCAGGAAGGATTTTTTAATCAATCTACAAATAAAGTCGTTGTAAAGGATTACAAGAATAAGACTGAAAAAACGTTGATGGTTCCAAAAAATACGCAAGACATTCTGTCTGCTTTTTATTATTTAAGGAATCATCCTAATATTGATAAGTTAAAAATAGGGGAATCTATTGCAATAGATATGTTTTTTGATGAAGAAACTACAAAATTTAAGCTAAAGTTTATCGGACGAGAAGATATTACCACTAAATTTGGCGTTGTTCCCTCCATGGTTTTTAGACCTTTAGTACAGTCAGGTCGTGTTTTTAAAGAACAAGAAAGTCTTACAGTTTGGATTTCGGATGATAAGAATAAGCTACCGATTAGAATAAAAGCTAGCCTAGCTGTAGGTTCAATTAAGGCCGATATAGACGCATACAAAGGATTGAAGAGTGCTTTTAAAACAAAATAATAATGAACAATAACGACATTTCAGAAGAGTTATTAAAAGAAATTGAGCTTAAATACCAAGCAATAAATCAAAAAACAGAGACGCAATTA
Source organism: uncultured Flavobacterium sp. (assembly GCA_965366105.1). GTDB lineage: Bacteria > Bacteroidota > Bacteroidia > Flavobacteriales > Flavobacteriaceae > Flavobacterium. The sequence goes on from CBDUEE010000083.1 coordinate 7,300, forward strand.
GAAGGATTACTTTGGTCTAAACCTATTACTTACTGGGATTATATTCAAACGGATGCTTTATTAAATCTTCAAATTCAAAGAACTACACTCCCTGATGAAATGGTTTTTATCATGTATCATCAGGTGAATGAACTGATATTCAAAATGATACTTTGGGAGATGAACCAAATATCTTATTGTGAAAATATCAATACTGTTTTTTTTACGGAAAGATTAATGAGAATTAGCCGTTATTTTGATATGTTAACTACTTCTTTCAGTATTATGGGAGATGGAATGGAAGTAGAGCAATACATGAAATTTAGAAATACTTTGACTCCAGCTAGTGGTTTTCAAAGTGCACAATATAGATTGATTGAGTTTTCATCTACAGATTTAATAAATCTTATAGACCATCGTTTTAGAGATTCGATAGATAGAACTACATCGTATGATTTTGCTTTCGAACATTTGTATTGGCAGGCAGCAGGTAAAGATTATCATACTGGTAAGAAGTCATTTTTATTAGATGAGTTTGAAAAAAAATATAAAAAAGTATTTCTGAGTCACATGGAGGAGTACAATACCATTAATATTTGGCAAAAATTCAAGCAACTACCTGAATTAGATCAAAAAAATCCAGAGTTAGTTCAAGCAATGCGTCATTATGATTATACGGTAAATATTACTTGGGTAATGCAACACTTGAATACAGCAAAAAAATATATTGATCACAGCGGAAAAGGAGATGGCGAAGCTACAGGCGGTAGTGACTGGAAAAAATACATGCATCCAAAATTTCAAAGAAGGATTTTCTTTCCAGAACTATGGAGCAGTCATGAATTAGAAAATTGGGGAATGGAAATGTAGATTGGATAAAAAACACACGGTTTGAAACAAATATTAGTTGTTATAATGGTCCTCTTTTCCTTAGTGTCATGTAATAAAACAAAGGAAATAACAGAGGAGAAAGCAGTAAAAATTACTCCTAAAAAAGTGGAATTTGGTTTTGTATATGCTGATTTTAATGTAGTTCAAGATACTATAAAAAAAGGAGATACTTTTGGAACGATTATCGAAAATCAAAATATAGGTGCTCGAAGAGTATATGATATTATTGCTGCAATAAAAGATACTTTTAATGTCAGATCGATCAAGTATCATAAACCGTATACACTGCTTCGGTCTAAAAATAAAAAACACGACTTACAAGTTTTTATTTATCAACCCGATGCGCTAAGTTACTATGTGGTAGATTTTCGTGATTCGGTACTACTTGCTTATAAAAAAACAAAGCCGATTACCATTAAACGACGCACGATTGGAGGAGTTTTAAAAGAATCACTATCTGAAACTTTGGGGAATGCTAAAATTGAAGGAGATTTAGCAACTAAGATTGCCAAAATTTATGCCTACTCTATAGATTTCATGAAATTAAAAAAAGGCGACCGTTTTGCTATCACCTTTACAGAGCGATTCATAAATGACACCGTTTATGACGGAGTAGATGAGCTTGAAGCTTCTTTTTTTGAATATAAAGGAAAAATTATTTATGCATTTCCTTTTGCTCAAAATCCCAATTCAGATAAAGTTGAATATTATGATGAAAATGGTAAAACACTAAAAAATTTCTTCCTTAAATCTCCTATAAAATTCAGTAGAATTTCATCACGATTTTCAACTAGTCGATTTCATCCCGTACAACATCAGTGGAAGGCACACAAAGGAACAGATTATGCGGCTCCAAGGGGAACTCCTATAACGACTACTGCCGCAGGAATTGTTGAGCAAAGTGGCTATACTGCAGGAAATGGAAATTTTGTAAAAGTAAAACACAACGGAACTTATTCAACTCAATACCTACACATGTCAAAAATACTCGTAAGACGTGGACAACATGTCAATCAAGGACAAGTTATAGGTTTGGTAGGCAGTACAGGTCTTGCAACAGGACCTCATGTTTGTTATCGTTTCTGGAAAAATGGAGTCCAAGTAGATGCTTTACGATTAAAATTACCAACGGGAGAGCCCATGACAGGTTCTAGTAAAAATCGTTTTATTGAAAAAATCACGCCTCTCAAATTTGAATTAGATAGTGTTGCTAATTTGTAATTAAAATTTTAAAATAATAGTTAACAATTTTAATGAAACCTTTTTAACGCAACACACGGAAATCATGTATGGTAATAAGCCTTTATAAGGTTAGTTTTATTGCTTTTTTAATTAGGTTAAAAACCGTTCTTATTCATCTATTTTTTGGTAATTTCTTTCAGTATTTTTCAATTGCTTCCTGCTCTAGCCTGGAAAATAGTAAATACGAACAATTTTATTTGAATAAATTAATAAAGCCACATATTGTTTCAGCTCCGAAACCAACCTATAAAACAACTATTATAAATTATTCTTTATTTTAAGCATCAAATACAATTCCTTATTATCGTTCTGAATATCATAATTTAATGTTTTTAGTGCTAAATTGTGATATAGTCAAAAACTAATAATACCTTAAAACTAATTTGAGTATTTTTGACTTTATCAAAACAAACTAAAATTCTATATAAATGGCTTTAGGTACTATAAACCCAACAGAAACAACTGCTTGGAAGAAGCTGGGTGTGCATTTCAACGATATGCAAAATACGTCTATGCAAGAGCTATTTCAATCTGATGAGAAAAGAGCAGCTAAATTTCATTTAAAATGGAATGATTTTTTAATTGATTATTCTAAAAATATAATTAACCAAGAAACAGTTAAATTATTATTAGAATTGGCTGATGAAGTGGGGCTTAAAAATGCTATATCAGATTATTTTGACGGTGTTATAATTAACCAAACTGAAAATAGAGCCGTATTGCATACTGCATTACGTGCTAATGAATCAGCCGTTGTAATTGTTGATGGAAGTAATGTAATTGCTGAAGTATATGAAGTAAAACGTAAGATAGAAGCATTTACAAACGAAGTGACATCGGGAGAAAGAAAAGGTTTTACAGGCAAAAAAATTACGGATGTTGTAAATATAGGAATTGGAGGATCAGATTTAGGTCCAGCTATGGTGGTAGAAGCACTACAGTTTTATAAAAATCATTTAAATATTCATTTTGTTTCTAATGTTGATGGAGATCATGTTAATGAAATTATCAAAAAATTAAATCCTGAAACTACGCTATTTGTGATTGTTTCTAAAACATTTACAACACAAGAAACATTAACAAATTCTGAAACTATTAGAAAATGGTTTTTACAATTTGCAAGCCAAGGCGATGTGGCTAAACATTTTGTTGCGGTTTCTAGTAATGTCCAAAAAGTAACTGAATTTGGTATCAATCCAGATAATGTTTTTCCTATGTGGGACTGGGTAGGAGGTAGATTTTCGTTGTGGAGTGCAGTTGGACTTACTATAAGTTTAGCAGTTGGTTTTGATCATTTTGATAGTTTGTTAAAAGGAGCTAATAAAATGGATAAGCATTTTGAAACAGCTGACTTTGACAAAAACATGCCAGTAATTCTAGCTTTATTAAGTGTTTGGTACAATAATTTTTTTGGTGCCGAGAGTGAAGCTTTGATTCCGTACACTCAATATCTACAAAAATTTGCACCCTACTTGCAACAAGGAACTATGGAGAGTAATGGCAAAAGTGTGGGTCGGGATGGGGAAACCATTAATTATCAAACAGGAACGATTGTTTGGGGTGAACCAGGAACAAATGCGCAACATGCTTTTTTCCAATTGATCCATCAAGGAACAAAGCTGATTCCTACTGATTTTGTTGGATTTATCTCTTCTTTACATGGTGATGAGGATCATCATAACAAACTGATGTCTAACTTTTTTGCGCAAACTGAAGCCTTGATGCATGGAAAATCAAAAGAACAGGTGCTAGAAGAATTTGATCAACAGAATCTTTCCGCAGAGAAATCAGAGTTTCTTTTGCCATTTAAAGTTTTCTCGGGCAACAAGCCAACCAACACAATTTTAATTCAAAAACTCACACCTGAAACACTTGGTTCCTTGATAGCTTTGTATGAACATAAAATTTTTGTACAAGGAGTAATTTGGAATATTTTCAGTTTTGATCAATGGGGTGTTGAATTAGGGAAGCAATTGGCAAATAGTATTTTAGAGGAAATAAATACCAAAGTAGTAACAAAACATGACAGT
>CBDUEE010000084.1:0-11320 GCA_965366105.1 uncultured Flavobacterium sp.
TTTCAGAAACGTATTTCTTACTTCTTTTTCAAACAATTTTGTAAATTGTTGTAAATATCTAAAAAGACAACGAAGTTCACTACTTCAATTTCTTACTCAATTTAGCTTCATCTAAAAACTTGCGCATCTCTATTTTTGGAGTGCCTAAAAGGTAAATTTCAGATTTATTAATAGCGCCAATAATTACTTCTTTCTCCACAAATAAACTACAGATTGAATAGCCTTCAGTTGTTATATCTGCTTTTTTTGTAGTTAATTTATTTCCAATAAATGAAGCATTATTGTCCAGTCTAATAGCTGTACTAGCTGCGTTACCTTCTAGAGTAGCAGTTGTTTTTTGATATTGATCAACTTTTAGGAAATCTGTAGTTACTAATGCTTTCAGTGCTGCATTTTTATTTAACTCGAAAGTAGCTTTTTCTGACTTTAAATTTAATTCTGTTTTTGTTTTATCGCCCAACTGAAGTGTGAAATTTTTAACATTGGCATTAATGAATAATCTAGATTCATCTAGCGCTTTCAAGGTAACAGTGTTCAATAAAAGTTCCTGAATCGCATTAATATTCGATTCGTTTTTTGAAGTAATTAGAGTTAGGTTATCAGTATAAGTCACTTTCACAATCATTTTTTTATAACTGGTAACTTGCTTTTTTGTATAAATTCTTAGCGTATTGTCGTAAAGATCAAATGAAATAATATCTTGTAAGTTTTCATCAGTTTCGATTTTTAGTTCTGGTTTTTCTCCTCTTTCAAGGTGTATTTCCAGATTATCTTCGATAACTAATGCATCAAATTTTCCTATTTCCCTACGTTCAATAGTTACTATTTTTGATCCTTTTATTTTTTCCTTTTTTTGTGCAAATGTTAATGTTGTAGACAAAATAAGTAGCAATAGAGTAATATTTTTTTTCATGATTATTGGTATTAATGTATTTACAAATATAGAAAAACCATCCACTTTTGATGGATGATTTTTTAATTTTAAACAATTATTTTATTCTTTAAAGATCTAATTTTCTGAATAGATTTTATAAAGTATTCTTTTTTATATTTTAAAAAATATTTAAAATTACTTTAAAAATTAAACATAGGAACTATTGTTTTTTTTAACGATTTAGTGTTGAGTTTTTTAATATAGATTTTGGTTGATGGAGTTGTAAAAGAAAAAAACATCCTTGATTAATGGATGTTTTTCTTGCAGACTAATTGTCTTCTTGTTGGTGTACACTACCGCCAGAACTTACATATTTCTGAATCGATTTTGGTTTTGAATTATAATTTATACCACCTCCACTAGATGCTTTAGCATTCAAGCTTAAAATGGGATGAACACTAATTGTGGCTCCACTTGATGCTTTTGCTTTTACTTCATTTACTAGTAATTCGGCTGCATCAATGGTACTTCCGCTTGAAGCTGTAGCCTCCATATTTAGTGCCATTCCTTCAATCGCCAATGAACTTCCGCTACTAGATTTACAGATTATGTGGTCTGATTTTACATTTAAATTTACCGAAGCTGCGCTTGATGATCTAAATGATATGTTTTCGCTTTTAAGTGTGTTAACACTATTTATGGTTGCTCCACTAGATGCTGATAATTCTTCAATAATAGGCATTTTAACGATTACTTTTTTAGATTCAGTATCCATAAAAGAGTTGTATTCACATGCTATAATAAGTACTCCGTTCTCCACTTTTGTAGTAATGTGTTTTTGCAAATTATCATCCGCCTCAACTATTATTTCAGTTACTTCTGATTGCTCAACGGTAAGATCGATGGAGTTACTCACCTCTATGCTTTTAAAACTTCCTTGCACATTCCTTTTTTCAGTGGTTACATTCCCACTCCCTTTTATCGAATTTAAGTTTATGGAATGGTTGCATGATGCGAATAACAAAGCCGTTAAGGCAACCAAAATGAATTTTGTAATTAATGTGATGACTTTTAGCATGACTAATTCGTTTTAATGATTATACCATCTTTGTTTATTTTTAATTCTTTGAATACTTTCTTTGAATTACTGATTGTATCCCCTTTTACAGATACACCGTTCTCATTAATAATTATTGAGGTTTGTTTATTGTCATTTTCTGCATCCTCCTCATTGTTATATTCTTGGTCAATATCACAATTTATGCATCTTATTTTATTATCCTCTACTTTGTAAATATTGATACTAGAATCTGGATTCCATAAAAAGTAATCTCCATCAGTACGGTCATAATCTCTCATGGAATCGTCTGGTTTTATCAAGGTCCCTTTTGGTAAGTAAAGGGTTATTTCAATTTCTTGATCTCTGTATTTATTTTTTAAATCAGTCAATAAATAGTTATCAAAAATTAATTGGCTTCCCTCGATTTTATAGCTGTATTTTATTTGTTCTGCTCTTTTTTTAGCTTCAGATAATGATTTTCCTTTTGCCTCTTTTTCAATTTGAATGTAAGGTAATTTTTCATCTGTTCTTTCTATTTTTAAACTAACTTCATTCGAATAAATGATGTCTGTTCCTGTAGAATCTTGTGTTATCATGAAATTATTACGATCTTCCAAGTTTTTGGCAAAATAATCGTTATGTGTGAATTTAATAAAAAGTGTGTCAGTAGGTTTTAAATTGAAGGTTTCTTTTTTTACTACTCTGCCATCAACAGCAAAGGCACTGGCTTGCTTAACTCCAATTGAAATAGCTAATGAAACTGCAATTAGCCATAGCGCAAGCAAAGTATATTTTGCAATATTTCCAATTGATTTCATATTAGGTGCCAATAATTTAAAACCTAATAATGCTAGAAAAAAGAAAGGAATTCCAACAGCAAAGAACATTAAAAGTCCAAATGCCCATATAGGATAATCAGTAAAATTGCCCGCTTCTACAAAATTTTGCCAAGGGAAATCTATAAATGCTCCAGAGCCTAATGTAAAAATTCCAATCAGTAGAAAAAATAAGGTTGTTATTCCCGTAATTATCAAAATAACTCCTAAAAATTTTGCGAAAATTTTAAAAATAGTCATGATGAAGTCACCAAATGAATTTCCTAATTTACTAGCACCAGTTTTAATTTGATTTCCGTATTTGTCGTAATCTACATTTTTGAATTTATCAGAAACGTTGTCAAACTCTTCTCTTACTTTTTTCTCTATATTTGAAATCGTTACTGGTTCTCCAGTCATTTCTAGTTTTTCTGAGGTAGTAATGGCTTCAGGAGTTACAATCCATAGAATAATATAAGCTAGAATTCCTGTTCCAAAACCTGCAAAAACTAATAAAATAAGTACAATTCTGATCCATACCGCATCGATACCAAAATAGTATCCTAAACCTGATGAAACTCCGCCAATCATTCCTTTTTCTTTGTCACGGTATAGTTTTTTTGTTCTTCTATTGTCCGTGTTGTTGTAAGTTGAACTAGCTGTAGAATCATCTTCAATAATGTAATCTTCTGGCTGTCCCATTACAGCAATTACTTCATCCACATCTTTCAAACCGATTACATGTTTGTCACTAATTTGCTTCTCATTTAATAATTCAGAAACGCGCATTTCAATATCCTTTATGATTTCGTCATGACCAGATGAGTTGCATAGAGAACGTTTTATAGCGTCAAAATAACGGGTCATTTTTTGGTATGCATCTTCATCTATATGAAAGAACATTCCACCTAAGTTTATATTTACAGTTTTATTCATGACTATTGTTTTTGGTTGGTTATTAAGTTTACAGCATCTGATAATTCAGTCCAAGTGCCATTAAGTTCGTTTAAAAATGTTTGTCCTATTTCGGTTAATCCGTAATATTTTCTAGGTGGTCCTGAGGTCGATTCTTCCCAACGGTAGTTGAGTAATCCGTCGTTTTTAAGTCTTGTAAGTAACGGATAAATGGTTCCCTCCACGACTAATAATTTTGCGTTTTTCAAAGTGTCCAGTATTTCCGACGTGTAAGCATCTTTTTCTTTCAATACAGATAAGATGCAAAACTCGAGAACACCTTTGCGCATCTGGGCTTTTGTGTTTTCAATGTTCATAATTCGATTTTGTTTTTAGTTGATTAAACTGTTCTTTTTTTGATTGGTGTGCCAATTTTATTTCTTGGCAAGATGATAAAAGGTAATTAATAGATACAAGTGATTATTTTGCTGTCCTTTATTTTATGAATGGAATTGTTATTGGGTAATCATATTTTTCACCGTTTGATGTTTTTATCGCCGCATAAATAATTAAAAAGAATTCGGCTATTTTCAAAAGACCAAAAATTAATAGACTAACTATTCCAACAGTTAAGAATCCAAGATTGCCTTCAAAATTAAAATTCGATAGATTAAAATCGTTATCATTTAGTAAAGCTCTAAAAGAAATATCTTTGAATATCGAAATGAGAAAGGAAGGAATTGCTATCAAAAGTAGAATTAATGAATACAATAATAAACTCAATTGGAAATTTAATACTTGCTTACCATTGTGATTCACAAATTCCGACTCGTCCTTTTTTGTACTCCATAGGATTATTGGAAATATGTAGTTCCCAAAAGGGATGAAATATTGAGTAAGCGTACTCAAGTGTGTAAATGTGGCAATGTTTTTTTCAGTAGATGATTCCATGGTTTTGATTTTTTTGATGATGATTGAAACTTTAATTTTAATACCAGATTGCTTACCTAGTAATTTCTTATGCAAATATATATCCAAAAGACAGTATCTTGTATCACATAGTACTTAAAATTAACTTAATTTTAACAAATAAGATTTTGTATGTATGCATACTATTTTTTTGTATTTTAGCAAAAAAACTACTGAAAATGAAACTTACCGTATCTAAACTTAATAATTTTCTATTGTTCAAATTGCCTTCAGCATTTATATGTGGAGTAAGGGTAAAGGCAATAGACGAGGAGCGATGTATTGTGTCTGTAAAACACCGTTGGATTAATCAAAATCCTTTTAACTCGATGTATTTTGCAGTGCAAGCGATGGCTGCAGAGCTTTCTACAGGAGCTTTAGTGATGTTCCAAATTCAAAAATGTGGAAGGAAAATTTCGATGTTGGTGGCAAATAATAAAGGAAATTTTACTAAAAAGGCTACCGGTAGAATTACTTTTGTATGTAATGATGGGCATCTTATCGAAAAAGCAATTCAAGAAACCATAGTTACTGGAGAAGGCCAAACTTTCTGGATGAAATCTATTGGAACAGATGAAAAAGGGGTTCAAGTATCGGAAATGGATTTTGAGTGGAGCGTAAGAGTTAAATAAAAGCAGTTTATAAAGCTATTAGAATAGCTACAAATAAAAAATGCCTCTGATTTTCAGAGGCATTTTTATATTAAATTAAAAACAAATCTTTTAAATTAGCATTTTTTACCTGAACCAGCATCACATTTTTTTCCTTCTGCTTTGCATTTTGCTTGACATTTAGCTACTTCTTCGGCACTCATTCCTTTAGATTTTCCGTCTTTTTTTGCACAACAAGATTCTTTTTTAGCTTTTTCTTTAGCGATCGTTTTTGGCTCTTGCGCACTAAGATTGATAGTAAGGAATGCAATTGCTACAAATGTTATTATTTTTTTCATTTTATAAATTTTAAATTGGTTTTCTTTATGTTGGATACTATTCCAAAAATACTACTCAAATATAAATAATATTTCAGATTTATTATAAAATATAAATTAATATTTGCTTAATAAAACAGCTGCTTTATTAATTAGTTTTTTAAAGAATAAGTCCCATTATCTAAAAAGAAATTAATCACATTTTTGCTTGTTAACTAGTTGATTTTTAGGCTATTTTTATTTTACGCAGATTTTTTTTTAAAATTGTATTATGAAAAAAGTAACTTGATTTGTTTATTTTTAAAAATTAAAAAACAAAAAATAATCTCTTTGCCCAGAGGATAAAAATCAAAAGTAGATTGGCCAAGTAGTATTTTATTTCTTTCGTTGATACTTTGGGAAATTCTTAGATTTTATTATTTTCCCAGAATCCGTAATAAAAAGATACTGATAATTAGGAAACTGATTCAATAATTTTGTTGCTTCTTTTTTTCCTAAAACCATAGCCGAAGTGCTAAAACCATTTGCTGTTTCTGCATTTGGGCCTAAAATAGTTACACTACACAATCCCGTTGCAGGATAACCTGTTACTGGATTAATAATATGAGAATAGCGTTTGCCATTGAAGAAAACAAATTTTTCGTAGGATCCAGAAGTGGTAATTGCGGTATTTTTTAGTGCGATGATAGCTAAAAGATCTTTGGGATGAAAAGGATTAGTAAGACCAATATTCCACGGTTTTCCGTTGGGTTGTGTTCCCCAAACACTCATGTCTCCTGTGGCATTTATAATTCCAGATTCAATTCCTTTGGCTTGCATTATTACTTGGCATTTATTTGTGGCGTAGCCTTCACCAAGTGCGCCAAAACCAATTTTCATTCCTCTTAATTTCAAAAAAACGGTGCTGTTTATACTGTCTAAAATGATGTTTTTATAGCCTATTTTTTCTATTGATTTTTTAATGCTTTCCTTAGAGGGCATTGCTGTCATGGAGCCATCAAATTTCCAGATTTTATCTACAGCTGCAAAGCTAATATCAAACGCACCGTTAGTGATTTGAGATAAATGAATGGCTCTTTTAGCTAGATCAAAAACTTCTTTGTCGACTTTTACAGGTCGTATTCCTGCGTTTTGATTAATTTCTGATACTTGAGAGGTAGGCTTCCAATCTGAGATTAAAAATTCGATACGGGAAATTTCGGAAATAACCTCATCAATGCTTTGTTCCGCTGTTATTGAATCTTTGGCAACTAGAGTGATATCAAAACGACCACCCATCAATACTGTAGTTTTTTTTCGCAACACTTGAGCTTGTGTATAAAAAGAGCAGAGAAGTAGTAATACTATATGATATTTAAGACTAAATTTCATTTTTTAGCTATAGATTAGTAACAATCGGTTAGAATCTGACCTCTAGTTTTATATTCAGAGAGAGGAGTTTTATTTTGGATCAAGCAAATAGAATTTAAAACAGTTTCGACGTCAAATTGCATTTTTAGTGATCCGCATATCATTATTGAACCATTATTTACTAATAAATCGGCAAAGAATTCAGAATCTCTTTTGATAAGATCCATTACATATTGATGATTTTCTTCGCGAGAATAAGCTATATGAAAGTTAGATAATTGGTTTTTAAGTTTCATTTCTGAAGCAAAATTTTGATATACAGTAGTAATTGCGGTGTTTTGGCGAAAGCCAGAGTACAAATGAATTTCGGATTTTTTCTTGTTTTGTGAAATCATTCCAAGGAAAGGTGCAATTCCAGTTCCATTTGATAGTAGCGCTATTTTTTTTACTTTTTTAGGAAAATGAAAAGTTTCATTATTTAATAATTGAGCCTTAATGGTTTCTCCAGGTTTCAGCTCATTTAAATAGCTAGAACCAAGTCCTGAAGGATGTAGTTTTATTGCTAACTGAATATTTCCATTATTTTTAGCAATAGAATACAAACGCTCCCTGTTGTCATTCGCGGGATAAATTGCCAAAAGATCACCAGAGGTAAACTTACTTCGTATTCCTGATCGCAAAGTGAGTATAAAAGTTTGATCTTTTTCAGAAACCATGGTTTTGTCTAAAACCACCAATTTTTCTAAGCCATTCGGAATATGATTGTATAAAGAAGGAGTAGAAGCAAATAATATATTACTTTGAGCATTCCATAATTGAACCCAGTTTACAAATTCATGTGCTGATTTATCGTTTACAGTTTGTAATTCTATATAGCGATTCGCCCAAGATTGTTTGGCTAGTAAACTATCTATGGCTTTAGCATAAGCACAAAAATCGGGATAAGAGGTAGAACCAAAACCAATTACCGAATAATTAATTTGTTGTTGTTGCTTATTTTTTTCTAAAAGAGATATAAATTTTGTGGCATTAGATGGCGGATCGCCCAAGCCATAAGTAGAAGTAAGAATAATTAAATGAGCAGCTTTAGGATAATTGGTATAACTATTTAATTCTGCAAGATGGGCTTTTTCACCTTGATCATTTAGTTGTTTTAAAATGGCATTACCAAAACGCAAGGTGCTTCCGTTTTCTGAACCAACTAATACTATATATTTGCTTTCAGTAGCTTTAAATTTATTCTTGATACGATTGGCTCTTCTTTTAAGCGTCATTGTAAAACCAGAATAAATAAAAAATACAATATTTATAGAAGCTAATCCAAGTATAATTGCCCAAATTATGCTGGATCTACCTGTATGCAAATCCAAACTCAGATTGGTTAATAAAACAGCTCTGGGAAAAATATTTTCTGTTACAATTTCATTTGAATATTGATCTACTTCAATTTTCCTATCTTTTAATTCAAACGTGTAATAATCCTCTTTATCGTCAGAAAAAGGGAATATGATTTTAGTAACAGCTGATAAATGAGTGTGTTTTAAATCGAATTTTTTTACAGCTATAGCAGAAACTGTATTCATTTCTGAATCGTTTTCTTTTTTATTATCAAAAAGATGAAAACGCTCCATAGACAAATAAGTTCCAGAGAGTGCAATAATCAAGATAGGTATTAAGGCTATTCGCCCTAAGAAAACATGATAATATTGGCTAAAATTCTCTTTTACAATTTTTGAAAAGAAACTGCGAAATCCTTTTTGTCTTTTCAGAATTAAAATACTTCCAGAAATAGCGATTAAAAAGAGAAAAAAAGTATTAATACCTATAAATATGCGACCCGTTTCGTGTAAAAATAAGGAACGATGCAAAGCAGTAATCCATTGAATAAAATCACTTTTTTTTGTTATTGAACCAATCACTTTTCCGTTTACTGGATCGATATAAGCATTCACGTCATTGCCTAAAGAATCAATTGCTTGAATACTTACAAATTGATTATGATCAATCTGAATTTCATTTATTTCAGGGTAAATGGCACGTAGCTTAGGCAAACTTTTAGTTAATGTGATCGTGTCAAAATTTTCAACCTTATAATTTGGAATTTGCTCTTGAATCGCATCTACAGCAAGAATAGAACCTGTAACCGAAGCTAAAACTAAAAATAGGGACGAGAATACCGCCAAAGCGAGGTGTGAATACCTCCAAAATGAAAGAGTCATCTAATTATACTATTATATTTTGCTTAAACGGACATAACGAATATAACCTTTACCTTCTGTTTTCTCGGACATTGCAGCAGTAGTTAGTGGAATTTCTATATCAGTTGTATTGTATTTTTGATCTTCTACAGCAGATTCAAAACGCAGTTTATAACCAGTATTTATTTTAGAATCTTCAATTTCTATAGTAGTAATGCTACGATCACCGCCAGTAACAGAAGCGCCAGTAATAGCACTAATATTCGTTGGTTTTTTTGAGTAGAATTTATGCCATTCCTTCAGACTTTTGTACCATTTTTTATCTTCACCCATTACATAAAGGGTTTTTTCATAAGTTCCTTTTGCATTTACTAAAGAAACCACCACATAAGCACCTTCGCCCATGTAATTAGACATTTGAAGCATGCATTTATATTTAGTACTTTGAGCATTAGATTGAAAAGAAATAAGGCTGATAAATGCACATAATAGTGCTGTTTTAAATAATGAGTTCATTTTTTTATTTTAAAAATTCTAATGAAATATTGTCTTTTTGTACGGTTTCGTTTTCTTTCGCGAGGTCGTAAACTGTTTCGTCAAAGTCCGTTTTAATATCTTTTTTTGCGCCTATAGATAGTAAATATTTTAAAATAGTGTCATTTTTTGCAATCATAGCAGCACGATGCAAGGCCGTTAATCCATCTTTATTTTTGGCATTGATATCAATGTTTAAAGTACTGATTTTTTGAAGCAAATTTAAATCATTTTTTACAACCGCATAATGGTATAAAGTACTTCCGTCTTTTTGAACTTGTGCTATGTTTAATCCATTTTCTTGTAGCAATTTTAATTTCACATCAAAAGGATCTGCTTTAGAAGTAGTTGTAATTTCTGCTCCGCGCTCTAATGTTTGAGGACGAAAAGATTGAATTAAGTAATAGCCTAGATTATTTCCTTCTTTATCTATAACATTACTATTTGCTTTTTTATTAAGTAAAAGTGATACAGACTCAGGCGTTCCAGATAGAACTGCAAATGATAAAGCAGATTCCCCTTTTTTATTTTGAACATTTACATTGTCTGTATTTGCTAATAGTAATTCTAATGCTTCAGTATCTTTTGCCGCAGCTGCATTCATCAAAGTAGTATTGCCATCATTGTCTGCTTTATTACTATTTACTCCTTTTTTTATAAAATAGTTAATAATCTCTGTCTGATTGGGTTTGCGAGCAATATGGTGTAATACTGTTTGACCGTCTGCTGAAATTACTGTTGGTTTTAATTTTAAGTCTTCTACTAAATAATTGTAAAGTTCTAAAGTATTAGCTTCCCGACGAGAACCTTCTGAAGCAATAATTAACGCATTATCAGTATATTTTACTCCTTTTTGAATCAAGGATTTTAAAATCGCTAGGTTTCCATTTCTGGCAGCATAATTAAAAGCAGTATTGCCATTGCTATCGGTATCTTTATAAGATAATCCCTTTGAAATAAAGTAATCGCTTAAGGCTAATTCTTTGTCGTTAGAAATTCCCATTAACAAAAGAGTAGCTCCATCTTTGTATTTTTTCTTTGGATCCAATCCTTTTTTAAAAAAAACATCATATACTGCGGTATTGCTTTGCGCATTTGTTACCGCAAAGGTAATTGGAGTAGCGCCATGACTATCTTCTAAATTAATATCAGACCCTTTTGTAATTAAATAATTTACAATTTCTAAATTCCCTTTGTTGGTTGCCCAATGCAGGTAACTTCTATTATCGTGTGTTAATTTTTCTACACCATTTCCGGGTTGTTCTATTAGGAATTGAATTACTGCTGCTGATGCATCATTATTTATAGCATAAACAACAGCATCAAAAGCATTTTTAGTTTTTTCTGAAGGATTATTCCCTTTGGCTATTTCTTCTTTTACAGTTGTAACTGTAGGAGCTGTTTTCCAAAATGAAGGTTTCAAAAGAGTATTTTTTTGTGCGGATACAAAAAAAGTAACGATCAACGCCAACGAAACAAATATTTTTTTATGCATTGTTATGTAATTTACTAATGAATTTTCTTTATTATTTTTCTTTATTTAGAACAAATAAGAATAACGCAAATGTAAAAATAAATATAACAATATCAATTTCTTTAAACATTTTTTTTAAATTTTATAAATGGGCTAGTGTTTGATTGTACTATTTTCAGGATAATTATTCATTTTTAAGCAAGCAGTGACCAATTTGTTTAATA
>CBDUEE010000085.1:0-11220 GCA_965366105.1 uncultured Flavobacterium sp.
CTTTAAAAGAGCGAACGGAGGAAGCTCCTTTTATAGCCGGTTTTAGGCTTATGAAACGAGGATTTGTAGTGGAAAGCAGGATAAGGCCCAAATAAAAAGGATGCTTTTCGAAAATATTTCATAATTTGAATTTATAAAAGAAATCAAAGGCTTATTTTTGCGCCATGGCTAAGAAAAATACAGACAAAGTTGTCTTTCATCAAATAAAAGTCCTTGATGCTGGTGCAAAAGGCGTTTCGGTAGCAAAAGCTCCCGATGGTAAAGTAGTTTTTATTCCTAATGTTGTTCCTGGCGACGTAGTAGATGTGCAAACCTTCAAGAAACGCAAAGCATATTATGAGGGAAAAGCAGTTCATTTTCACGAATATTCTGAACATCGTATAGATCCTATTTGCGAACATTTTGGTGTTTGTGGTGGTTGTAAATGGCAGAATATGAAGTACAGTCAACAGTTGTATTACAAGCAAAATGAAGTATTAAATCACTTACAACGCATTGGAAAAGTTGAACTTCCTGAATTTGAACCCATTTTAGGTTCAGAAAAACAGTTTTTTTATAGAAATAAAATGGAATTTTCTTTTTCAAACAGCCGTTGGTTGACTGAAAAAGAAATTGATAGCACGGAGGACTTAGGAAACAGAAATGCGCTAGGTTTTCATATTCCAAAAATGTGGGATAAAATTTTAGATATCAATAAATGTCATTTACAAGAAGATCCATCAAATGCGATTAGAAATGAAGTGCGTGATTTTGCAAATGAGCATGGCTTAACTTTCTTTAATCCTAGAGCCCATGAAGGATTGTTACGAACTTTGATGTTGCGTACCGCCTCGACGGGAGAAATCATGGTTTTAATTCAGTTTTTTGAAAATGATAAAGCCAATAGAGAATTACTTCTAGACCATCTTTATGAGAAGTTTCCACAAATTACTTCATTACAATACGTAGTAAACAATAAAGCAAACGATACTTTGTATGATACTGATATTAAATTATATAAAGGTAGAGATTACATTCTAGAAGAAATGGAAGGTTTAAAATTTAGCATTAATGCCAAATCTTTTTACCAAACCAATTCAGATCAAGCTTACGAATTATATAAAATAACAAGAGATTTTGCTGGATTAACAGGAAATGAAATTGTGTACGATTTATATACAGGAACGGGAACTATTGCTCAGTTTGTTTCTAAAAAAGCTAAAAAAGTAATAGGTGTCGAAAGTGTTCCAGAAGCAATAAAAGATGCCAAATTAAATGCAGAGCGCAATGAAATAAACAATTGTGAGTTCTTTGTAGGTGATATGAAAGTCGTGTTTAATGATGATTTTATAGCACAACACGGACATCCTGATGTGATTATCACCGATCCACCAAGAGACGGCATGCACAAAGATGTAATTGAACAAATTATGAAAATTGCTCCAGAAAAAGTGGTTTATGTAAGTTGTAACTCTGCTACACAAGCACGTGATTTAGCTTTAATGGATGAAAAATACAAAGTTACTCGTGTGCGTCCTGTAGATATGTTTCCGCAAACACATCACGTAGAGAATGTAGTACTTTTAGAAAGAAGAAAATAGTTAGCAGTGTTCAGCACTATCAACAAACTGAACACTAAACAAATAATTTATGAAAAAAATAATTTTATTGGTATTTGTTTTAGCGCTATCCTTCTCCAGTTGCGAGAAAGATGATATTTGCGATGCAAATACTCCTACAACTCCTCGATTAGTGATTGGTTTTTATGACTTTCTAAATCCTTCAGTTTCGAAAAGTGTCACCAATCTAAAAGTGATTGGTGAAGGAATGCCAACTGAAATCATTTTTAACGGTGCAACAACCACTAGCGCAAATACGATTTCTATTCCGTTAAAGACTGTTGGAACCACAACAACCTATCGTTTTACGCTAAATTCAGGTAATTCAAATCTAGCATTGGTAGATGAAGACATTATAAAATTTGATTATAGTACTAAGGAACTTTTTGTTTCAAGAGCGTGTGGCTATAAAACTAATTTCACATTAGACCCAACCAATCCATACACTCATACGGATCCAATTGCTGCTAATCAAAAATGGATAAAATTCATATCAGTTGAAAAAAATAATATAGAAAACGAAAATGAAACACATATTAAGATCTTTTTTTAGTTTTTTTCTCGTTTTATCGTTGACTTTAGTTCACGCTCAAGAGAATAGTCCAAAAAAAGAAACAGCGAAGCAAACTGAAGCTGAGAAAAAAATTCCTTCGATTCCTGAAACTGATCAGAAAATTTCTGATGCGACATTGCCATTGGTAAAAATTGAACCAGCAATAAAAAAGAACGATTCAGCTCCCGAAAAAACAGATCGTTACGGTTTACGTGTAGGAGTAGATTTATACAAACTGACTCGTGGTTTGTACGACAAAAACTATAAAGGAATTGAACTTGTAGGTGATTATCGATTGACAAAAAAGTATTTTCTGGCTGCCGAATTAGGGAATGAAAATAAAACTACTGATGATGATCGAGTGAATTTCACCACAAAAGGTTCTTATCTAAAAGCTGGTTTTGATTACAATGCTTACCAAAACTGGCTGAACATGGAAAACATTATTTCTATAGGTTTGCGTTACGGTTTTAGTACATTTAATCAGCAATTAAACAATTATAGAATTTATAATGCGAATCCTTATTTTGGAGAAACTCCGATAATTCCTTCTGGTCAGAAATTTGATGGCTTAACTGCTAGTTGGATCGAAGTAGTAGCAGGAGTTAAAGCTAAAGTTTTTAATAATGTTTTTGTAGGTTTCAGTCTTAGATTGAACCGATTGATTACCAACAAAGAGCCAGAAAATTTTTCTAACTTATACATTCCTGGATTTAATAGAACTTATGATGGTAGTTTTGGAGTAGGTTTTAATTATACCGTTACTTATTTTGTACCTATTTATAAAAAGAAAGTGAAAGCAGTTACTGTCAAAAAGAAATAATTTTAAGAAAAAAGTGTAGAGATAAAAAAAAGGAGATGATTTCATTACGAAATCATCTCCTTTTTTTTATACTTGTTTTCTAAACAAATTATACTATTTCCTTAACTCCTTTCATGAAAATCCATTTCATGTATAATTTTTCACCGTCTTTAGTTTTTACTGCCTGGAATTTTGGTGATAAAAGTGTTCCAACAACAAAAGAAGTTAATGGAACCCAAAATCCAGTTAAATTTGTGTATTGTGCTACTAAATATCTAGCAGAAATAAATAATATCGCAAAGCATCCTAATTGGTATATAAATGCTCGTATTTGTAATTTAGTCATTAAATATAGTATTATAATTGTGGTATCTAAATAATTAAATAGCAGCATCTGGAGTTTCTGTATTCTCCTCCAACACTTGAAATTTTGTTCTCTTACTGCCTTCGTACATTTCGTATTTTACCAAACGTGCTTCTAAACCAGCATTGAAAAGTTTGATTTTTCTTGAAGGTTTTAATCCCACATATTTCAGTGCTTCCAAATTAGCTGTTATCATCCAAGCGTTTGTTCCTGGGTAATTTTTCTTCAAGGTGTCACCAATATTTTTATAAAACTCCTCCATGTGAATATCCAATCGTTCATCATAGGGTGGATTAAAAACGACATGTAATTTGCCTTCTGTTGTTTTTTCAGTATCAAAAAAGTTATTCTCTTCAATCGAAATATAATCGTCTAGATTGGCGTTTTTGATGTTATCTTTCGCTTTCTGAACCGCACTTGGCGCTTTATCATAGCCTTTTATTGTATAATGAAACTCACGAACGCGTTTCAATAAACTGTCTGAAATAGCATCAAATAAATTATTGTCCCAATCATTCCATTTTTCAAAAGCAAATTCTTTACGATTAATGTTTGCTGGAATATTACAAGCAATCATCGCCGCTTCGGCCAAGAAGGTTCCCGAACCACACATTGGATCCAAGAAATCTGTTTGACCATCCCAACCCGAAAGTAGTAAGATTCCTGCGGCCAAAACCTCGTTTATAGGCGCAATATTCGTTGCTGTTCTATAACCGCGTTGGTTCAATGCATTTCCAGAAGTGTCTAATGCTACAGATACTTGATCTTTATCGATATGAATATTGATTCGCAAATCAGGATGTACTTTATCTATACTTGGACGCTGACCTGTTCTTTCACGAAACTGATCTACAATTGCATCTTTACATTTTTGGGAAACGAATTCCGAGTGATTAAAATATTCAGAATGTACCGTTGTATCAATTACAAAAGTTTGATTGGCACCAATTAACTTAGACCAATTTACGCCTGAAATACCTTTGTATAAAGCCTGTTCATTATTAGCTTTGAAAAAATAAATAGGTTTCAAGATTTTCAAAGCGGTACGCAAAGCTAAATTTGCTTTGTACATAAAACCTTTATCTCCTTTAAAACTTACCATTCTCACGCCTTGCTCCACGTTTTGCGCGCCTAGCATTTGCAATTCTTTTGCTAATATCTCCTCAAAACCAAAAAAGGTTTTGGCAACCATTCTAAAATTATCTTCCATCTTTATATAAATTCCAACATGTAAATTCTAATTAAACCAACAACAAAAAGCACATTCAAGATTAATTCAATCACATAGAATAATCGATTTTTGACTTTTCAAAAACAGTAATTTCTTTTTCATTTGAAAATATAATTAGAACAAAAAAATATTTCTAAGCTATCTCTTCTGTATTCAAATTTCTTATTTTCTATTTGGTAAAAAATATATGTGTTTGTTCTGTTTGTATCGCCTTGAAATAGTTCTTTTTCTGCAAAAATACACTAAATTTGCATCAATCGAATTAATTGAAAAAGAATAAATGTCTGAAGTTCAAAATATCTCAACGGAAAATCAAGTAAAACCAACCGAAATGTGGTACTCATCCTGGTTTGATACACCTTACTATCATATACTTTACAAAGAACGCAACTATAGAGAAGCACAAATTTTCATGGATAATTTGACGCATTACCTCAATCTTCCTGAAAAAGCGAAAGTATTGGATTTAGCTTGTGGCAAAGGCCGTCATTCTATTTACTTAAACCAATTGGGATTTGATGTCCTTGGCGCTGATTTATCAGAGAATAGCATAACCGAAGCCAATAAAAATACAAATGAGACATTACATTTCAAAGTGCACGATATGCGTGAACCTTTTGAAGAAAAATACGATGCCATTTTCAACTTATTTACTAGTTTTGGCTATTTTGAAAATGACCAGGATAATTTAACCACCTTAAAAGCCATCAAAGAAAGCTTATCCGACTATGGATTTGCAGTGATTGATTTCATGAATGTTCATCAGGTAATTAATACTTTAGTACCCGACGAAACAAAAACTGTTGATGAAATTGTTTTTCATATTAAGCGATATGAAAAGAATGGACACATCTACAAGGAAATTGATTTTGAAGATAAAGGTCAACAATTCCATTTTACAGAAAAAGTTAAAGCTTTAACGCTTCAAGATTTCGAACAATTAATGGAAGAAGCTGGAATTTACTTATTGGATATTTTTGGAGATTATAAATTAAAAAAATTCCACAAAACAGAAAGTGAGCGATTAATCATGATTTTTAAATAGATGAATTACCTTTTACC
Source organism: uncultured Flavobacterium sp. (assembly GCA_965366105.1). Taxonomy (GTDB): domain Bacteria; phylum Bacteroidota; class Bacteroidia; order Flavobacteriales; family Flavobacteriaceae; genus Flavobacterium. Next base: position 5,611 of record CBDUEE010000085.1, read on the forward strand.
CTTACTTTCCGTACTTATAGGATATATAATTGCATTGGTTTTAAAACCAAAAAATAAAACCAATCTAAAGTTGTTATTAGCTTTTAGTGGTTCTTTCCTGCTATCGCTAACAGTAATGCATTTATTACCCGAAGTATATGAAAGCCACAATCATAACATTGGGGTTTTTATTATGCTGGGGATTTTATTCCAAATTATATTGGAATTTTTCTCTAAAGGTGCAGAACACGGTCACGTTCACGGTCAGCCAAATATGTCCCATATTCCGTGGTTGCTATTCATTAGTCTTTGCATCCATGCTTTTCTGGGAGGTTTTCCTGTAGGACACGATCACGGAAGATTAGCGTTAGGAATTGCTATTCATCATCTTCCAATAGCTATTATTTTAACTACTTTTTTCTTGAATTCTAATTTAAACAAAAAAGCAATATTTTTCTTTATGCTAACATTTGCTTTAATGACGCCATTAGGATCATTAGCCTCCGATTACTTTACAGCACTAAATGAGTATCACAGCCAAATAACTGCAGTAGTTATTGGAATTTTATTTCATATTTCTTCCACTATCATTTTTGAAAGTAGCGAAGGACACAAATTTAATATCGCCAAAGTTTCTATGATCGTAATTGGAATTGCATTAGCGTATTTTTTATAGATTTATAATTTGGGCGTGACCACAAGGGTCAGGCTATATGTTGCAATCTTTTTTATTTCGCTAACGCTACAAAAAAAAGGATTTCCACTACTATCCCTCACGCAATCAAAATACAGACAGCATATAATTTTAACAGTAATAAAAATGACATTTACTAAAACAACAGAACAATCTTCCAAATACGAACATTTAGAAAAAATGTCAGTATCCGATTTGATTTTTAATATTAATCAGGAAGACAAAACCGTTCCGCTTGCTGTTGAAAAAGCATTACCTAAAATAGAAAATCTGATCAATGCAATTGTTCCTAAAATGAAACTAGGCGGCCGCTTGTTCTACATTGGTGCAGGAACATCGGGACGATTAGGAATTCTAGACGCATCAGAATGTCCACCAACTTTTGGGGTTCCTTTCGATTTAGTAATTGGGATTATTGCCGGTGGTGATACCGCCATTCGCAAAGCAGTAGAAAATGCCGAAGACAATGCAAATCAAGCCTGGATAGATTTACAGCAACACCATATAAACGAGAATGATGTCGTAGTGGGAATTGCCGCTTCTGGAACAACACCGTATGTAATTGCAGGTTTAGAGCAGTGTAATAAAAACAATATTACTACAGGAAGTATTTCTTGTAATGCAGGAAGCCCGCTTTCATTAACAGCAAAATTTCCTGTTGATGTAGTCGTGGGACCAGAAGTTATAACAGGAAGTTCCCGTATGAAAGCTGGTACTGCGCAAAAACTAGTTCTAAACATGATTACAACCGCCACTATGGTTCAATTAGGAAAAGTAAAAGGCAACAAAATGGTCGATATGCAAATGAGCAACAGTAAACTAGTGGATCGTGGCGTTAAAATGATTATGGAAGAAATTCCTGTTTCATACCAAGAGGCAAGTGAGTTACTAAAAAATCATGGAAGCGTTAGGAAGGCTGTCAATTATTACAATCAATAAATTTTATTAAAATTATTAAACTCAAAAAATGGCAACTAACAAACTACTTTTAAATAAAGGAATCAAATATTTAGCTGGCTCATTACCACTTTTATTTATAGGACCAGCAATAATATATAATGCCTTTGTAAACAAACAAAATGTTTGGCATTATTTAGTTTTAGTGATAGGAATTATCTTTTGTGGTTTTGGTATATATCTCGCTTTTTTAGGTTTGAAAACAATGGTAAAAAGTTTATTTAACGACTAATGGAAGACTTAATACACATTCAAAAAACATTTGAAAAAGTCGATTGGATCAATAAAAGAATAAATCATCGAGAATTTGAAGATTGTGTCTTCAAAAATTGTGATTTTTCGAATAGTGATTTTTCGAATAATAGCTTTATGGATTGCGAATTTATCGATTGCAATTTATCCATGATCGATTTGACAGCAACAAGTGTAAAAACAGTAGTTTTCAAAAATTGCAAATTACTTGGAATTCATTTCAATAAATGCACGGACTTCTTATTTACAGTTGCATTTCAAGACTGCGTTTTAGATTATTCGTCATTTGCCAATAAAAAAATGCCAAAAACAAAATTCAATTCTTGTTCGTTGAAAGAGGTTACTTTTACAGGCGCAAATCTTACACAATCTAGTTTTGAGAATTGTAATCTTGATAATGCTATTTTTAATGATACGTTATTAGCAGGAGTAGATTTTACATCAGCATATAATTACAGAATTGATCCTGAATTTAATCCTATGAAAAAAGCTAAATTTTCGATGCAGGGAATTCCTGGTCTTTTAGATAAATACGATATTAAAATTGTATAGATTTAAAGCAAAAAAAATCCAAAAAGTATTTATCTAATAATATATGACCAAAATAATCGTACTCTTTTTAGTAACTGTATTTGCGATTTCATGTGCTCCTAAAATTAAAACTACAATAATTAGTAAAGAAAATTCGCTGGCTGAAAGTGACTATGTTTTAGTAATTGAAGAATCAGATGTTTTCATGAATGACGGTATCAAAATTGGTACAATAAAGTCTAGTGATAAAGGATTATCTACAAATTGTAATTATGATGAAATTATTGAACAGTTTAAAAGTATTTGCAGGCAAAATGGCGCAAATATTTTAAATATTATTGAACATAAACTCCCAGATCAATGGAGTTCTTGTGACCGAGTTGAAGCCATACTATATAAAGTTCCCGATTATAAAGTTCATGAAAAAGAAATTAAATGGTCAAAAGATAGGAAACTAACATGGAATGATTTTAAAGGAAAATCAAGCAGTGATGCAAATAGCTTTGGTGCAGAATCAAATTGTGGATTTGGTTTTAAAACCAATACTGTTAGAATATTCGATAAAATAAAAGTGAAGATTGTAAATACTTTTGATTGTAAATCCAGTTGGGTTCTTCCCAATAATAAAAATAGTGCTGAACTATTAGAACATGAACAATTACACTTTGATTTAAGTCAAATTTATACTCGCCAGTTAAGAAAAAAACTTGCCGAAACTAAAATGAATATATTTAATTTCTCAAAAGAATCTAAGAAAACATTCAACGAAATTTTCTTTTTATACACGGAAAGACAAAGTCAATATGATAAAGAGACAAATCATGGAAATAGTACTATTGAACAAGAAAAGTGGAAAAAAAATATTGAAAAGGAACTAAATGATTTAGAAAATTATTCAGAAAATTAGAGTTTTAAAATTCATTAATATCAATACCAGAAAAACTTTATTAAGTTTTAAGATGAACTAAATGAAGTAATATTTATATAAAAAAATAGAATCAAAAAGTAAAAATATGAAAAAAATAATCTTACTACCTCTGCTCCTTATACTAGTATCATGTTATGATGGGGAACGCAATTGCAAAAATTTTAAAACTGGAAAATTCAAGTTTGAACATACGGTTGATGGTGTTAAAAAAACAACTGTTTTTGAACGCAATGACAGCATTGAAATTGAAACTTATGAAGGAAAAACAGATACGGCTTCGATTCGATGGATTAGCGATTGTGAGTACGTGTTACTCAAATTACATCCCAAAAACATGGCGGAACAAAAAGCGATAGGGATTAAAATTTTGACCACAACAAAGGATTCTTATACTTTTGAATTCGGAATGGTAGGCTCTGATGCTAAGCAAAAAGGCAAAGCAACTAAAATTTCAAATTAAACAGTAAATCAAATAAATCACAAATTATAACAAACTAAAATGGAAGTATTTTTAAATCCAGATGCATGGATCGCCTTGTTAACATTAACTTTTCTAGAAATCATATTGGGAATTGACAATATTATCTTTATCTCAATTGTAACAGGAAAATTACCCGAAGAAAAACGTAAGAAAGCGACACAAATTGGTTTGTTTTTAGCCATGTTTATGCGTATTGCTTTACTTTTTGGAATTACGTTATTAATCGCTATGAAAAAACCTTTTTTTAGCATTAACTGGACTTGGTTTAGCGCTGAATTTACAGGACAAGCAATGATATTATTATTAGGTGGTTTATTTCTAATTTATAAAAGTACCAAAGAAATTCACGAAAAAGTAGACCATAAAGGCGAAGAAGAAAAGGATTTAAAGACTACCGCAGCAAAATCATTTGGAAATGTAATTTTCCAGATTTTACTGATTGACCTTATTTTCTCTGTAGATAGTATTTTGACAGCTGTTGGGATGACTAATGGTGTTACAGGTGCTCTCTATATTATGGTTACCGCTGTAGTTATCTCTGTTGGAGTAATGATGCTTTTTGCAGTTCCAGTAGGAAACTTTGTAAACGCCAATCCATCGATACAAATTTTAGGTTTAGCCTTCTTAATCTTGATTGGTTTTATGTTGATTACAGAAAGTATGCATTTATCTAATGCAGCCTTAGTTGGTGAACATGTAGGAGCGGTTCCAAAAGGATATTTGTATTTTGCCATTGCCTTCTCCTTGGGAGTAGAATTCCTAAATATGAAAATGAGAAAGAAAAAATAATTGTATTACATAAAAATAGCGCTCTTGGAGCGCTATTTTTTTATTCTAAACTTAAGGTTATTTGACCATCATCATCTAATTCTACTGCTGTTTCATCAATATTATCATCCATTACAATTTTTTCAGGAACAACCTCAACGGGAAGTTCATAATGCAAAGGCTCCAAAAGGTTTACTTGTTTTAATTTATCAGTTGTCAATTGATTTCCTAATGCTTTAAATCCTTTTACAGCAATGTAGGATTCTATGTCAACCGTCATACTTTCTTTTTGAACTCCTTTTACTTTAGGAAAAATTAATTCGGCTACGGGACGATACTCTGTTGACACAATTTCTAACTGCGAATTGGGGTGCTCGGTAATAAAACTTTCTTCTTTATTTTCTGTTTCGACTAAGAAACGCTTTATGTAATACCGTTCTTTTTCGCCATCGTAATAAATGGCAGAAATTGGTTTCTTTGGAACCCATTTTTCCAAAACGACCATATCTTGATCAAAATGAGTAGCTAATTCAGGCGTGATTACTTTTAATTTTCCTGTTTGGGAAATTATCAAAATTTTATCACTCGGTCTAAATTCACCAAGTAATTCTCCTCTTCCATCTACATTCAATCGTTGTACTGTATCGTCAAACCAAACTTTACGGGGCAAAAGAGTCGAAATTCCTTTCTCTTTCAGTTCGATTTTTTTGATGGGATATTTAGTAACCAAGTTTCCTTTTGAACTTCTACCTTTTATCGCAAGATTAGCAAAATCAATATCGAATTTCAGTTTTTTAACCGTTCCTATTTGGCGTAGTAAAATAGTAATTACCTCTGCTTCTCCATTTGGATTACAAGAAAAATACACTACTTGTGAACCTGCGGTTTCATTGGTTAAATCGTAGGCTTTGTCACGTGTTACACCCGAAACATTAAAACGTTTTATATACGAAGGTCCCGATTTTCCATCACGATAAATCATGTTATAAATCGTTCGTTTATCGCTTTTATCAAAAATAG
>CBDUEE010000086.1:0-11060 GCA_965366105.1 uncultured Flavobacterium sp.
AGTCCATTGTATTATGATAATTTCTTTATTTTTTTTAATATATCTATTCTCAAAACAAACTGAGGACTGGGAATTCGTTAGTAAAAAAGCTTCCTCTCTAGTTTTGTTTATATCATCCGGGTGGATAAATTTTGTAACAGGATAAGAAAGTAGCTCTTCCTCTGAATAGCCCAATAATTTTGCAAAGGCAGGGTTTACCTCCGTAAAAAAGCCTTCGAAACCAGCGATACAGATTAAATCTTTTGATCCCGTATGGTAGAAATCAAAATTAGAAATAGATTGAGTCTTACTTAATAAACGACTAATTTCAACATCTTTGTCTTTTATTATGTTTATCAAGTCATCATAGGAAGGTTTATCCGTATTCATACTCCTGAATTTGATTAAAAGTTAAATATAAAAAATATTATTATAAGTAAAAAACGAGAAACTTAAATAGTTTAGAACATTAATTACTAAAACCTGTAATACTGTTGCTAAAAAATTACGATTAACAAAATAATCCAAAAGTGGAGTTATCAAAGAATAGCTTTTTTTTTAAAATTATAATCAAATAGATGCTACACGTTTACCTAATCATCTAAATTATATTTTGTTTGAAAAAAAATAATGAAAAAAAATGCAACATTTGTATATACAAATAAAAAATATGTTACATTTGTACCAACAAATTACATATATACAAATATGAAAATTGAAGATGTTTTAAAATCAACGGTTCCAATGGACGATTCTAAAAAAATTATCCTAAACATTTTATACACACAAAGTGTGATTACGGAGAATTTTAATGAAATATTAAAACCTTATGAACTATCAAGTGAACAATATAATGTACTTAGGATATTAAGAGGACAAAAGGGAAATCCTGCAAACATGTCTCTTATTCAGGATAGAATGGTAGCCAAAACAAGCAACACCACTCGATTAGTAGATAAATTACTAATGAAAGACCTAGTTACTAGAAAAGTTTGCTCTGAAAACAGGCGAAAAATCGAAGTCCTAGTTACTCAAAAAGGTTTAGATGTTTTAAGAGAACTCGATCCAAAAGTAATTGTGCATGAACAGTCATTATCGAGTAATTTGAATGAAAGTGAGATTGCGCAGCTAAACCAATTATTAGAAAAATACCGAAATCAATAAAGAAAATATGAATAGTTTTATAGAAAATCAAAACTGGAGATACGCCACAAAAAAGTTTGATAACACCAAAAAAATAGCAACTGAAGATATAGATACTTTAAAAGAAGCCATTCGTTTAAGTTCTTCTTCTTATGGATTACAACCTTACAAAGTTATTATTGTCGAAAATCCCGAATTAAGAGCTCAATTGCAACCAGCTGCTTGGGGACAGTCTCAAATCGTTGATGCATCTCACATCATTATTTTTGCAAATGAAATTAATTTTGGAGTAGTAGGAATTGATAATTACTTTCAAAATGTAAGTGAAACAAGAAACGTTACTATTGAAAGCATGAAAGGCTATATGGATTTCATGAAAACAACAATCACAGCATTATCTGACGAGGAAAAAAACAACTGGTCTGCGAAGCAAACCTACTTAGCTTTAGGAAATTTACTGAATGCGGCAGCAGATTTAAGAATTGATGTTACACCTATGGAAGGTTTCATACCAGCGCAAGTCAATCAATTATTAGGTTTAGACAAACTAGGATTAAATGCAACATTAATTGCAACACTAGGTTACAGACATGATGATGACGCAACACAACATTTCAAAAAAGTTAGAAAATCAAACGAAGAATTATTTATTACACTATAATTATTAAACCTTAAATTAAATTTAAAAAACAAATGAAAAATTTCAAATCACTTGCATTAGCATTAGTAGTAGTTTTATCTACTGTATCAGTATCGGCACAAACTAAAAAAATTGATGCTTCAAAAAGTACTATTAACTGGGTTGGGAAAAAAGTTACAGGTAAACATGAAGGTACAGTTAATCTTAAAGATGGTGCTTTAAATTTCAAAGCAAAAAAACTAGTTGGGGGTACGTTCACTGTAGATATGAATTCGATGACAGTAACTGATTTGAAAGCTGGTCAAGGAAAAGAAAAATTAGAAGGTCACTTAAAATCAGATGATTTCTTTGGTACTGAAAAATTCACTACAGCTACTTTGATATTCAAAAACGTAATTTTAAAATCAGGTTCGACTTATACTGTAACTGGAGATTTAACTATAAAAGGAAAAACAAGTCCTATCACTTTTGATCTTGCAACAACAGCGAATAGTGCGTCAGCAAATCTAAAAATTGACAGAACTAAATATGATATTAAATATGGTTCTGGAAGTTTCTTTGATAACTTAGGAGACAAAGCAATTAGTGATAATTTTGATTTAGAAGTTGCTTTAAAATTTTAATTATCAAATAACTATATCATAAACCTCATCAAGGAATTGTTGGGGTTTTGTTTTTAATAAAAAGCAACTTATATTTTTATTTAACAAAAAAAGTTAAAATATAAAAAATTTTAACGCTCAAATTATTTGAATAATCAAATTTCATTTATACATTTGTTGCAACAAAATAAAACATGAACACAATTTTAAACAATACTTGGTGGTGGAACAATTTACGTCAGTCGTCGTGAACTAAGCTCCTATAGTATTATTTAAAACTATAAATATAAAAGGCTTGTCATCACGACAAGCCTTTTTTTTGTTCCAAATTCAAATTAATTACAACTGATAGATAATTACAAATCAGTTTAAAATAAATTCAAAAAAATGAAATCATTTTTACTAAATACAAGATACAAACAAATTCTCGCTGACACCATAACTCCTGTGAGTGTATATCTGAAAATTAGAGATAAATTCCCGAATAGCTTGCTTCTGGAAAGTAGCGACTACCACGGTAATGACAACAGTTTCTCTTATATTTGTTGCAATCCCATAGCATCGATAAAAGTAGAAAATGAAATTATTTCCAAGACTTATCCTGATGGAACTTCTGAAAAAATTGCAATTAATTTTGATACTGATATTCCACAAATAATTCAAGATTTCTCTCACCAATTCAACTCAGAGAAAAATAATTTCAAATTTATAAATAACGGGTTATTTGGTTACATTTCTTATGATGCTGTTCGTTATTTTGAAAAAGTAACTATTGCCAAGAAAGAAAATAGCAATACCATTCCAGATGTTTATTATGCGGTGTATCAAAATATTATTGCTATCAATCATTTTAAAAATGAAGCGTATATTTTCTGTCACAGTTTAGATGGTAGAAATAACATTTCGGAAATTGAACAATTATTACAATCTAGAAATATTGCTTCTTATAAATTTTCTAAAGAAGGAGAAGGGTTCTCTAATCTTACGGATGACGAATTTAAGCACAATGTGGCGTTAGCCAAAAAGCATTGTTTCCGTGGAGATGTTTTTCAATTGGTTTTATCAAGACGATTCACTCAAGGTTTTAAAGGAGACGAATTTAATGTTTATCGCGCCTTGAGAAGCATCAATCCTTCCCCTTATTTATTCTTTTTTGATTATGGCGATTTCAAAATATTTGGGTCTTCTCCAGAAGCTCAGATCATTGTAAAAAACCGTAAAGCCGAAATTCATCCTATTGCAGGAACTTTCAAAAGAACAGGTGATGACGAAAAAGACGCTGTTCTTGCCAAACAATTATCTGAAGACAAAAAAGAAAATAGCGAACACGTAATGCTGGTTGATTTAGCACGAAATGATTTGAGTCGCAATGGTCACGATGTAAATGTAGAGAAGTACAGAGAAGTGCAATTTTTCTCTCATGTGATTCATTTGGTTTCAAAAGTTACGGGACATTTGCATGAAAAAGCCACAACCATGCAAGTAGTTGCCGACACTTTTCCTGCTGGAACCTTAAGCGGAGCTCCCAAACATCGCGCCATGCAATTGATTGAAGATTACGAAAAAACAAATCGTAATTTCTACGGAGGCGCAATTGGTTTTATGGATTTTGAAGGTAATTTTAATCACGCTATTATGATTCGTACATTCCTAAGTAAAAACCATCAATTGCATTCTCAAGCTGGTGCAGGAATTGTTGCTAGCTCTGATGAAGAAAGCGAAATGCAAGAAGTATATAATAAGTTGAGAGCGTTGAATGCAGCTTTAGATTTAGCAGAAACAATTTAAAAAAGTGTGCAATACAGAGTGTTAAAGCTTTAAATAAAAAAACAAAATGAAAAAAATACTAGTCATAGACAATTACGATAGTTTCACTTATAATTTAGTGCATTATCTCGAAGATTTAAATTGTGAAGTTACCGTTTATAGAAACGATGAATTTGATATTGATGAAATAGCAGATTTCGATAAAATATTACTTTCTCCTGGACCTGGAATTCCTGATGAAGCAGGATTATTGAAAGAAGTGATTCGAGTATATGCGCCTACTAAAAGTATTTTAGGAGTTTGTTTAGGACAACAAGCCATCGGTGAAGTTTTTGGCGGAACACTTTCTAACTTAGACAATGTCTATCATGGAGTGGCCACAATGGTAAAAACGGTGGTAGACGACGAGCTCTTATTTGAAGGTTTAGGAAACGAATTTGAAGTTGGTCGTTATCATTCCTGGGTGGTAGACGCCACTTTACCAGATGTTCTAGAAGCGACTTCTTTTGATGAAAATGGTCAAGTCATGTCGTTGCGACACAAAACGTATGATGTTCGTGGTGTTCAGTTTCATCCAGAAAGCGTCTTGACACCAAAAGGAAAAAAGATATTAGAAAATTGGGTGAAAAGTTAGTTGTCATTATTTAGAAATCATTCAAAAATAGTTCCACTTTTAGTTTTAAAAAATGAAAACAGGCAAAATCCATACTTTATTTATTTTACTGATTACTTTCAGTTTCATTTCTTGCAATCAAAAGAAGGTGCAAAAAACACAAACTAAAAGTTCAATCCAAAAAGAAATAGTATTGGACTTAGTTGATTTACAATCAAAAAAGAAACTCGGAAAGGATACTATAATTACAATTACTAATGATCCTGTATATCATAAAGTAAAAAAATATAAAGCAGTAAACGCTTTAGCATTGCTTAAAAGTCAAGTTGACGTAAGTACAATTGATATAAAAAATACTAAAATTATTTTTGAATGTATGGATGGTTATAAACCCCAAATGCCGTTGGAATTATTTTTGAACTCAAAAGTCTTTTTAGCGATCGAAGATATGGATGCAACAAAAGGGACCAAGTGGGAGAAAATTATCAAAAACGGAAACGAAATGGATGCCGCCCCTTTTTATATCGTTTACGAATCGGTTTCTGAAAAAGATAGCCGTTACAAATGGCCTTATAATTTGATAAAACTTTACTTAGAACCAATGAATAAATCTACAGACGAATTATTTCCTACAGGAAATAAAAAGGTAGAATTGGGCTATAAATTATTCCAAAATCAATGTATTACGTGTCATGCGATCAACGAAATTGGAGGAACCATGGGACCAGAATTAAATTATCCCAAAAGTGTTACCGAATACTGGAAAGAAAAAGAATTGGTTGATTATATTGTAAATCCTGCTACATTTAGACATAATGTAAAAATGCCAACATTAGGAATAACAGAACAGCAATCTCAAGAAATTGTTGATTATTTGAAATATATGGCCAAACATAAAAAAAAGAACTAGCATTTAATTGTATTTATAAATAAAATGGAGTTACTAGTCCTTCACACCCTTTGAATCTTTAAAAAATGAAAAACATATTAAATAGATTAATTAATCACGAGACGCTTACCGCAGTTGAAGCAAACAATGTTTTAGTCAATATCTCTAACGGAAGTTATAACACTAGCCAAATTGCATCTTTTCTTACGGTTTACATGATGCGTAGCGTAAGCATCGAAGAACTTTCTGGATTTCGTGAAGCCTTATTGGATTTGTGCATTCGAGTAGATTTATCCGCATATAATACTATCGATTTATGTGGAACTGGAGGTGACGGAAAAGATACTTTCAATATTTCTACATTAGCTTCTTTCGTGACTGCAGGTGCTGGAATAAAAGTCGCAAAGCATGGAAATTATGGTCTCTCCTCGATTTCGGGTTCGAGCAATGTGATGGAAAAACTGGGTATTAAATTCAGTAATGATGCTGCTTTTTTGGAACGCAGTATCGACAAAGCTGGAATTGCAATTTTACACGCTCCTTTATTTCACCCCGCGATGAAAAATGTAGGTCCAATTAGAAAAGAGTTGGCTGTAAAAACCTTTTTCAATATGGTCGGGCCAATGGTAAATCCATCGTTTCCACAAAATCAATTGGTTGGTGTTTTTAACTTAGAACTGGCCAGAATGTATGCTTATTTATATCAAAACACAACCGTTAATTTTACGATCCTTCATTCACTTGACGGTTATGATGAGGTTTCCTTAACGGGACCAACCAAGGTTATTACAAGTGATAAAGAAGGAATGCTAAATCCTGAGGATTTTGGTGTTTCTCTTTTAGCTCAAAGCCAAATTGAAGGTGGAACAACTATTGACGAATCAGCTCAAATGTTTGTAAATATTATATCCGGAAAAGGAACCGAAGCACAAAACAATGTAGTTTGTGCCAATGCAGGGATGGCAATTGCAACGGTTTCAAAATGCACTCCTTTAGAAGGATTTCAAATAGCAAAAGAGAGTTTATTATCTGGAAAAGGACTTTTATCTTTGAAGAAATTACAAGAATTGAGTAAGTAAACGCAGATTTCACAGATTAAAAAACGTTGTGGCTTAGTGGCAAAATCTAAACACGAATTAAAAAATTAGCGCCTTTTTTGGCAAAAATAATATGAATATACTTGACAAAATAATAATCGACAAAAAAAGAGAAGTACTTCTGAAGAAATCAATTATTCCAGTTTCGCAATTAGAAGCTTCTGTTTTCTTTGAAAAAAAGATTATTTCTTTGAGTGAAAGTTTAAGAAACAGTAATTCGGGAATTATTGCAGAACACAAGCGTCGTTCTCCTTCTAAAGCGGAAATTAATTATGGTTTTACAGTTGAGGAAGTCGTAAAAGGCTATGAAGATGCAGGTGCATGTGGAATATCAGTTTTGACAGATGGTAAATATTTTGGTGGTTCATTAGATGACTTATTATTGGCAAGAGCGACAGTTAATATTCCGTTATTGCGAAAAGAATTCATAATTGATGAATACCAAATAGTAGAAGCCAAAGCCCACGGAGCAGATTTAATTCTGCTAATCGCTGCGGTTTTGACTAGAGAAGAAATCAAATCATTGTCGGAATTTGCAAAAAAATTAGGCTTGGAAGTATTATTGGAAGTTCACAATCAGGAAGAACTTGAAAAATCAATAATGCCCACTTTAGATATGATTGGAGTTAATAACAGAAACCTAAAAACATTCGACGTAAGTCTGGATTTCAGCAAGCAATTAGCAGCACAAATCCCAAATGATTTTGTTAAAATTTCTGAAAGTGGTATTTCATCAATCGAAGCTATCAACGAATTAAAACCGTATGGCTATAAAGGATTCCTAATTGGTGAAAATTTCATGAAAACCAAGAATGCTGGTCAAGCAGCCAAAGAATTTATTGGTAAACTATAGAAAAACTTAATGGCTTAACGTCTTTTTGGAAAAAAAATAAAAATATGAAAATCAAAATCTGCGGTATGAAATACCCTGAAAACATAATCGAAGTAGCCACGCTCCTACCCGATTATATGGGATTTATATTTTGGGAAAAATCGACACGCTTTTTTGATGGAGTGATTCCAGATTTGCCAATATCGATCAAAAAAACAGGTGTTTTCGTAAATGCAACGCAAGAAGAAATTCTAGAAAAAGTAATTAAATACAATTTACAAGCAATTCAATTACACGGACAAGAATCCATTGAATTTTGTATAGCTTTGAAAGAAAAAATAAATAATAGAGTCGAAATCATCAAAGTATTTTCGGTAATTGATACTTTTGATTTTGAGGTTTTAAAACCTTTCGAAAGCGTTTGCGACTATTTTCTTTTTGATACCAAAGGAAAATTACCCGGCGGAAACGGAACTACATTCAATTGGAAAGTATTAGAAAAATACACATCAAAAACGCCATTCTTTTTGAGTGGTGGGATAGGAATTGAGGAATTACAAACGGTAAACGAAATTTTAAAAACAAATTTACCAATTCATGCTTTAGATTTGAATAGCAAATTTGAAACTGAACCTGCATTAAAAAACAAAATAACATTGAAAGAGTTTCAATTCAACTTGAACCTTTAATCATTAAACTATAAAAAAAATGAGTTACAACGTCAACGAAAAAGGGTATTATGGAGAGTTTGGAGGAGCTTACATTCCTGAAATGTTATATCCAAACGTAGAACAATTACGCCAAAATTACTTAAAAATTACAGCCGAACCCGAATTTCAAGCTGAATTTGACGCCTTGCTGAAAGATTATGTTGGTCGTCCTACTCCACTCTATTTTGCAGAGCGATTATCAAAGCAATACAATACTAAAGTCTATCTCAAAAGAGAAGATTTGTGTCATACGGGTGCGCATAAGGTCAACAATACCATTGGGCAAATTCTATTAGCCAAACGTTTAGGCAAAACAAGAATTATTGCAGAAACTGGCGCTGGTCAACACGGTGTTGCTACGGCCACAGTTTGTGCACTTATGGGATTGGAATGTATCGTTTATATGGGTGAGATCGACATCAAGCGTCAAGCGCCAAATGTAGCGCGTATGAAAATGTTGGGTGCCGAAGTTCGCCCCGCATTATCTGGTTCAAAAACCTTGAAGGATGCAACAAACGAAGCTATTCGGGATTGGATAAACAATCCTGTTGACACTTATTACATCATTGGATCTGTAGTAGGACCACATCCTTATCCTGATATGGTAGCGCGTTTTCAATCAGTTATATCTAAAGAAATAAAAGAGCAATTATTGGAAAAAGAAGGTCGTGAAAATCCTGATTATGTGATTGCTTGTGTGGGTGGCGGAAGTAATGCTGCTGGTGCTTATTACCATTTTTTAGACGAACCATCTGTGAATATTATTGCTGTTGAAGCCGCTGGTTTAGGTGTATATTCTGGCGAAAGTGCCGCTACTTCTGCCTTAGGTAAAGTGGGTGTGATTCACGGAAGTAAAACACTGCTAATGCAATCAACTGACGGTCAAATAACCGAACCTTACTCTATTTCGGCAGGGTTAGATTATCCTGGTGTTGGTCCTATGCACGCACATTTATTCGCTTCTGGAAGAGCGCAATTCATTTCTATTACAGATGATCAAGCCATGAATTTTGGATTAAAACTCTCCAAAATGGAAGGTATTATTCCGGCTATAGAAAGTGCTCATGCCTTTGCTGTTTTAGATGAAATGAAATTCAAACCGGAGGATATCGTTGTCATCAATCTATCTGGACGTGGTGATAAAGATTTAAACACTTATATCGATTATTTCAAATTATAATGGAGGATGCTTAACTTCTATTAGTCTTAACTTACTGAATTCCTATAAACAGAGACAAAACAGGAAGTAATCCTTAATGCAAATTAACCAAAACCAAATAAAGTTGAATTTATACTTTCAAAAATAAAAACTATGGAAAAATTATTCGCATACGCCAGCCTAAAAAATGAGGACCATCAAAAAGATCTTTTTGGTCGTATTCTTGAAGGAATTCCAGAAACTTTAGTTGGCTATATCCTAAAGCAAATCCAAATTGAAGAAGAATTTGGATTAGTGCACTATCCTATAATTACTGAAACTCATAAACCAGAGGATACAATTACAGGAATGGTTTATGAGGTTACAAAACAAGAACTCAATCAAGTAGACCTTTATGAAGGACTACACTACAGACGAGTTGAGGTACACTTGCAATCCAACCAAAAAGCTTGGGCTTATAGTGCCGCGATTTAAGAGAATTGTTATTAGAATAATAACATCACAAAAAACAATACTATAATAAACTTCCAAATGCAATTCAAAATTTGCAAATGGAATAAAAAACAAATAATGAACCGAATAAATCAAAAATTACAACAGACTAAGAAAATATTTTCTATTTATTTCTCCGCTGGATACCCAAGCTTAAATGACACTGTTCAAATTATTCAAGATTTGGAAAAAAATGGTGTTGATATGATTGAAATTGGATTGCCATTTAGCGATCCTTTAGCTGACGGACCAACTATTCAAGCTAGTTCTACCCAAGCTTTGCATAACGGAATGACAACACAAGTTTTGTTCGACCAACTAAAGGATATTCGTAAAACTGTTTCGATACCTTTAGTGATTATGGGTTATTTCAATCCTATGTTGCAATACGGAATAGAGAACTTTTGCCAGAAATGTGCAGAAATTGGGATTGATGGCTTGATTATTCCTGATCTTCCAGTTGATGTTTATGCTGATGAATACAAAGCAACTTTCGAAAAATATGGTTTAAAAAACATCTTTCTTATCACACCCCAAACTTCAGTAGAGCGCATCCATTTTATAGACAGCGTATCTGATGGATTTATTTATATGGTTAGTTCGGCAAGTGTAACCGGATCACAAAGTGGTTTTGGTCTAGAACAGTCTGATTATTTCAAACGTATTGCTGACATGAATCTAAAAAATCCTCAAATAATAGGTTTTGGAATCAGTAATAAAGAAACATTTGAGCAAGCCACTCAATATGCCAAAGGTGCTATTATAGGAAGTGCTTTCATCAAATATTTAACCGAAAATGGAACTGGAAAAATTAAGGAATTTGTAAAAGAGATAATTTAATTCTCTTTTCTAAAGTTTTCAAAACGGTATTTAAACTTCATTTAAATACCGTTTTTCTTTTTAGCTAATAAAATTTATGGGAGATTATATATATATATATCACAAGTTATGCCTCAGTTTAGTAGAAAGGAAACGATATAAATGGAATTAACAGAATCCCGAAAACTTATAATAAATGACTTAATTTTAAAGTTTAAGGAAAATGATACTTATTCTATGTGGAAAACTGAAGTTGATGATTTTTTGAAAGATAAAAGTGATGCATATATAATTACTGAAATTTTAAAATATAGACTT
>CBDUEE010000087.1:0-10964 GCA_965366105.1 uncultured Flavobacterium sp.
TATTTAATTTTAGAGTATAAAATTTCTTTTGTTTAAAGCTATATTTTTTTTTATTTAAATTTTTAATATGACCTATAAAAATATCCATTTTTTTAAATTCAGAATCGTTTTTTCTTTAGTATTATTTTTGTTTTTAACGGATGCGTATTCCTCTACAAAAACGGGGATTTGTAAAAAGGTGTACTATGAAATAAATAGTAAAGACACCTTAGCTGAGCCGATTCAAAAGGAGTTGTCTTTAAGAGATAAGATTATCAATTACGGAAGAGGTTTGCTAGGAACGCCTTATGTGGCAGCGGGATGCAGTGCAAAAGGTTTTGATTGTTCTGGATTTGTTTATTTTGTATTTAATCATTTTAATATCAAAGTTCCCAGAAGTTCTTCGCAGTTTCAAAATTTTGGTAAAGAAATTGCTATTGAAGATGTTCAAAAAGGAGATATACTGTTGTTTTTGAGTCCTACCAGAAATGTTATTGGTCATGTAGGTATTGTTACAAATCCGAAAGGCTTGGATAGTGATTTTATACATTCCTCCTCCGGTCGCGAAATGAAAGTGATAGTTACTAGTTTAAAAAAACCAGGTTATGCAAAAAGATTTGTAAAAGCAGTACGGGTTTTGTAGTCTCGAGCTATTTTTATTTTTGAATCATTGTTCTGAATCATTAGAAATACGTAGAAAAGTGAGTTTTTTTAATTTTATAAATTATTATTTCTAAAAACTCTTTGAAAAAAATAAACCTCCGTAAATGCTGTTTTCTAAAAGCAGATTTACGAAGGTTATTTGATATTAAAATGCATAAACTAGTAGTTATGCAATCAGAGTAACTCTTGTTTAATTGTCTGTTTATACAAACAATCCCTCAACACTTAAGTAATGTTCTCCTGTGTCGTAGCAAAAAGTTAAAACTGTAGCATTCTCAGGAATTTCTGTTAGTTTTTTAGCTACTGCTGCTAAAGAAGCACCTGAAGAAATTCCAACAAACATTCCTTCTTCTTTTGCGGCTCTTTGTGCATAAGTAAAAGCATCGTCTTTACTCACTTGAATCGTTCCGTCTAATAAATCGGTATGCAAATTAGCTGGAATAAATCCGGCACCAATTCCTTGAATAGGATGCGGACCCGGTTTACCACCACTAATTACTGGAGAAACTTCTGGTTCTACAGCAAAAACTTGTAAGTTGGGATAATGTTGTTTTAATATTTCAGCACAACCAGTGATATGACCGCCGGTTCCTACGCCTGTTATCAAATAATCCAATCCATCAGGAAAAGCTTTGATGATTTCTCGTGCAGTAGTTTTTTTGTGAATATCAATATTTACAGGATTGTCAAATTGAAGAGGTGACCAAGAATTAGGTAATTCGTTTACTAATTCCTTTGCTTTTTCTATAGCGCCAGTCATTCCTTTTTCACGAGGTGTTAAAACAAATTCAGCTCCGTACAAACTCATTAATCTGCGTCTTTCTATAGACATCGATTCTGGCATTACTAGTACTAGTTTGTATCCTTTTACAGCAGCAACCATAGCTAGTCCAATACCTGTATTCCCTGATGTAGCTTCAATTATAGTTCCGCCTTCATTTAAAAGTCCTTTTTGTTCTGCATCTTCAATCATGGCAAGAGCAATTCTATCTTTTATGCTGGCTCCAGGATTGGCACGTTCTAGTTTTATCCAAACGTTTTGGTTTGCCCCAAATAATTTATTTATTTTTACATGTGGTGTATTGCCTATTGTTTCGAGTATGTTATTGTATTTCATAATATTTATATTGAGAAAAAATTAATTTCTTTTATTTCTTGTTGATTTAAAACAGTGTTTTTATTGGATTGCATTACAAAAGAATAGGGATTTAGACTTTTAGTTACAAAAGTATTTCCACCAATGATACTGTGATTCCCTATTATGGTGCTTCCGCCAAGAATTGTAGCATTTGCATAAATAATGACATGATCTTCTACAGTAGGATGTCGTTTTTTTTCTTCCATGCTTTTTTCTACTTGCAGAGCTCCAAGAGTAACCCCTTGATAAATACTTACATGTTTTCCTATGATGGTAGTTTCTCCAATTACAATTCCAGTTCCATGATCAATTATAAAGGGAACACCAATAGTTGCTTTTGGGTGAATGTCAATCCCTGTTTTGCTATGTGCATATTCTGTAAGTATGCGAGGTAATAAGCAATTTGTTAACGAGGAAATAGCATTGGCAATCCGGTACACTTCGATAGCGAAAAAACCAGGATACGAGTTAATAATTTCTTGAATGCAATCGGCAGCTGGATCAGTATCTAAAATTGCTTGTGCATCTTGCTGCATAGCCGAATATAAATCTGGAAGTTTAGTATAAAAGGAATCAGCTACTTCGCGACTTTTAGAAGTTGTTTCGTCTTTATTGATTTCGGTATGAATAGCGATGAAACGAGTTTTGTTTTGGTCCAAAAGCAATTCAATTTGGATACTTTCTAAAGCTTTTTCCGGAAAAATTATTTTGAATAAATCGTCAAGCCAGTCAATTATTTTTGAGGAATCGATGGCTCTAATCCACTTTTTGTTTTGGTTCTCGTGCAGGATTTGCGAAAAATGATTAGTTTCAGTATTCATTTATTGTAGGATAAATTCAATATTTAAAAGAGTCAAATGACTTAGAATACAAAGATAGATTAGAAATTAGTAGTTTTTTGCATACAGTTTGTAAATATATGTTAAGATGTTAATTTTACACAAAATTGTTTAAGAAGAGTCAAAGTTCAACTTATTTTTAAATTCAATTAAGAAATTAAAGAACATGCAAGTTCACGGTTGAAAAAAGAGCCAAAAAAATCCGTTTAGAATTTCTAAACGGATTTTAATAGCTAAGGATGAGATTGCTTCTTTCCTAGCAATGACAATCTATAAGTGTATTACTTCTCCGTAGGCGTCAGCAACAGCTTCCATTACTGCTTCACTCATTGTTGGGTGTGGGTGAATTGACTTTAGGATTTCATGACCTGTAGTTTCTAGTTTACGAGCAACAACTGCCTCAGCAATCATATCGGTAACACCAGCACCAATCATGTGACAACCTAACCATTCGCCATATTTTGCATCAAAAATTACTTTTACAAAACCATCAGGAGTTCCTGCTGCTTTTGCTTTTCCTGAAGCAGAGAATGGGAATTTACCAATTTTTAATTCATATCCTTTTTCTTTAGCTTGCTTTTCTGTTAAACCTACTGAAGCAATTTCAGGAGTCGCATAGGTACAACCCGGAACGTTTCCGTAATCGATAGGCTCTACATGTAATCCTGCAATTTTCTCCACACAATTGATTCCTTCAGCAGAGGCAACGTGTGCCAGTGCTTGTCCTGGTGTAATATCACCAATAGCATAATATCCAGGAATATTAGTTTGGTTGTAAGCGTTTACTAAGATTTTATCTCTATCTGTAGCAATTCCTACTTCTTCTAAACCTATGTTTTCAATATTAGTTTTTATTCCAACAGCTGAAAGTAAAATATCTGCTTCTATAACTTCTTCTCCTTTTGCTGTTTTTACAAATGCTTTCACACCAGCTCCAGTAGTATCAATTCTTTCTACAGATGAGTTCGTCATGATTTTGATACCTGCTTTTTTCAATGAGCGCTCCATTTGTTTAGAAATGTCTTCATCTTCAACAGGAACTACATTTGGCATAAATTCTACGATAGTCACTTCCGTTCCCATAGAATTGTAAAAATGTGCAAATTCAACTCCAATTGCTCCAGAACCAACAATAATCATTGATTTAGGTTGTGTTGGCAAAGTCATTGCTTGGCGATATCCTATTACTTTTACACCATCTTGTGGCAAACTTGGTAATTCGCGAGAACGGGCTCCAGTAGCAATTATGATATGATCCGCACTGTATTCTGTAACTTTATTCTCTTTATCAGTAACATCAACTTTTTTACCAGGTTTTAGTTTACCGAAACCATCAATTACGTCGATTTTATTTTTTTTCATTAGAAACTGAACTCCTTTACTCATGTCTCCAGCAACAGTTCTACTGCGTTGAACTACAGCAGGGAAGTCTTTGTCAAATGATGAAACAGTCAATCCGTAATCAGAAGCGTGTTTCAAATAATCAAAAACTTGAGCTGATTTCAGTAATGCTTTTGTTGGGATACAACCCCAGTTTAGGCAAACTCCACCTAAGTTTTCTTTTTCAATTACGGCTACTTTAAAGCCTAATTGTGATGCTCTAATGGCTGTAACATATCCACCTGGTCCACTTCCTAAAACTATAATATCGTATTTCATTTTTTAAAGATTTATTATTTAGTACTATTGTCATTCGAATTTTACTGCAAAGACAAATCGTTTAATATTAGATTTTTTACGTTGCGAATTTAAGAATTTATTTTTAGAATTGAACTCAGTATTTTAGACATTCAAAGTTTATTTGATTTTAGGATAAAGAAGTAATGAACGCGTCAACTTCTACTTTTTGTTCCGCATATTTTTGTTGCAATAAGGAGTCTTTACCCATTCGATTGTAATATTCAATTGCTTTGTTAGCGAACGCCTTTTTATGAAAATTAGAAATTTCAGGAATTAATGGAAAAATTTTTCGAAACAACATTTCATAATACGCTTGCCATTCCCGTTCGTTTTTATCTAATACAAATGGTTCTCGTGTTTTTTGGCGAACATGCAGCATCTCATGAGCCAGCAAACTAAGCATTAACGGTAAAGGAAATTGAAAAGCGTTCTCTGGAATTCGTATGATTTGTTGTTTGCCAAAGTCCCCTTCCGTGGTAAATAAAACCATGCTTGAATCTGCTTTTTCTCTGTATTCAAAACCTTCAAGGAAATCGTCCTGCATTTGGTATTGCTCCACTAACCAATTAGCTGCTTCATTTGTGACTCCTTCGTTATGAAAAGAATCTACTTTTGATTTTATTTCGCTAAACTCCATTTTTTTTGGAATTAATTTTAACTTAATTAGCTACTGAGAACTGAGAATCATACAAATCTTTGTAATACCCACTTTCACGGTTTATTAGTTCTTGATGTGTTCCTTGTTCTACAATCAAACCTTTGTCCATTACCACAATTTTATCGGCGTTGACAATTGTTGCTAGTCGGTGGGCAATAACAATCGAAGTTCTACCTTTAGTAATGGTTTCGGTGGCACGTTGAATCAATTCTTCAGAATACGTATCAATCGATGAAGTAGCTTCATCCAGAATCAAAATACTTGGATTACTTACATACGCTCTCAAGAATGCAATCAATTGGCGTTGTCCTGACGAAAGCATTACACCACGCTCTTTTACATCAAAATCATAATTATCGGGCAAGCTCATGATGAAATCGTGTACGCCAATTTTTTTGGCAGCAGTCAAAACCTGTTCACGAGTAATGGATGGATTATTTAAGGTAATGTTATTGAAAATAGTATCTGCAAAAAGAAACACATCCTGCAGAACTACAGCAATTTGTTTTCGTAATGAACCAAGTGTATAATTTTCGATATTGTTACTGTCAATATAAATGGAACCACTGTTAATCTCGTAAAAACGATTCAGTAAATTAATAATGGTTGATTTTCCAGCCCCTGTAGAACCTACGATAGCAACAGTTTGACCTGCAGCTACTTCAAGATTTATTCCTTTGATGACTTCTTCATTAGGAATATATCCAAATCGAACGTCATCAAAGCGTATGTCACCATGAAATATAGGTGCTTCAATTGTTCCCGTATCCTGTATTTGATCTTCGGTGTCCAGAATATCAAAAACACGATTTGCTGCAATCATTCCCAGTTGCATTTCGTTGAATTTATCAGCAATTTGTCGCAATGGATTAAATAGCATTGCAATAAACATGGTGTAGGAAAATAAATCTCCAAAAGTTGTAAAATTATCTCCATTCAATATCCTGATACCGCCATAAAGTACAATAAATCCTAAAGTTAAAGAGGAAATAATATCAGCAATAGGAAAGAAAATGGAGTTGTAAAGAATCGTTTTTATCCAAGCTTTTTTGTGTTTATCATTTATTTCTTTAAATTTTTCATATTCAATTTTTTCACGATTAAAGAGTTGTACAATCTTCATTCCTGTTACGCGCTCTTGCACAAAAGAGTTCATATTGGCAATTTGGTTTCGTACTTCCTCAAAAGCAACTTGCATTTTTCTTTGGAATATACGAGTGATGAAAACTAAAATAGGCATAGCTACAATTACAATCCAAGTCAGTTTCCAGTTCATGTAAAACATAAAAATTAGCACGACAATCATTTTCATTAGGTCACTAATAATCATGAATAATCCCTGACTGAAAATTCGAGCAATAGATTCAATGTCCGAAACAGATCGGGTCACCAATTGTCCTACAGGAACGTGATCAAAATATTTCATTCGAAAACTTAAAATATGTTGAAACAGTTTAGTCCTAATATCTTTTACTATATCTTGACCCAGCCAATTGGCCCAATAAACAAAGTAAAATTGCGAAAATACTTCTAGTAAAAGTACAATTCCCATTAGGGAAACATACATTAATAAACCATGTTGGTCTTGATTTGCAATATATCCATCTACAGTTTGTTTTAATAAATACGGACGCAATGCCGCAAATATAGATAGCGAGATGGCAAAAATAATCACGCCATTAAATCGCAATTGGTATGGTTTCGTGTAACGTAATATTCGTTTGAATAATCGGGTATCAAATGCTTTTGCTTTCATTTTTTGTCATTGCGAGGTACGAAGCAATCTAATTTTGTATTGCTAAAACGCTCATTTTAGTAATTATTTTATAAATAATCGTATTTTATTTCAGTTAAATATAAACCATGTGCCGGAACCGAAAAACCAGCTTTGTCTCTGTTTTTGCTTGTAATAATAGCATCAAAATCATTCAATGTAATTTTATGCAAACCAATATTGATCAACGTTCCCACAATGGCGCGGACCATATTCCGTAAAAAACGATTTGCCGAAATGGTAAAAATAAGCTTCCCGTTTTCTTGTGTCCAATGGGCTTCAAAAATGGTACAATCAAATGTATTTACATCAGTATTTACCTTAGAAAAACATTGAAAATCAGTATGACTAAATAATAACGCTGCCGCTTGATTCATCAAGTTCACGTCTAATAACTGATGAAAATACCAGCTTTGTTCTTGTAAGAATGCATCTTTGACTGTATTAATGTGATATTCATACGTTCTTTTTACAGCATCAAAACGAGTATGAGCTTCCTTAGCAACTGGAATAATATCATAAATAACAATATCTTTTGGTAAATAGGAATTGAGTTTGTGTATCAAATTTGAAATAACAAAAGGCTTTTCAAAATCAAAATGCGCATACATTTCCTTGGCATGAACTCCCGTATCCGTTCGTCCCGCTCCCATAATATTGATTTCGGTATTTAATATTGTAGAAACGGCTTTATTTATTGTTTCTTGTACTGATGAAGCATTAGGCTGGTATTGCCAACCATGATAGTGAGTCCCGTTGTACGCTAATTTTATAAAATATCTCAAGTCAATTTTTTTGAAGCTACAAAGATACTTATTAATTTTTTGGGTACGAAGTTGGTAATGTTCAAAGTTTGTTAAGTTTTGGTTGGATTTTTTATTTGGAATCGGAATGTCTAATTTTGCACGACTCCCTAGCCCAGATTGAAGAGGAAATCCTTTTTATTTTTTTCTAAAAAACAAAAAGATTGAAACGGAAAGCTGGAAATAGCTCCAGATTAGTATTTACTTTGCAATGATATTAAAAAAATGAAAAAAATTCTTCTCCTTTCTGATACGCACAGTCATATTGACGACACGATTTTGAAATATGTAAATCAAGCTGATGAGGTATGGCATGCGGGAGATATTGGTGATTTGATAGTGACAGATACTATAAAAAAGCTAAAGCCGTTGCGGTGTGTATATGGAAATATTGATGATGCTCAGGCTCGACTCGAATTCCCGCTAAATAATCGTTTTATGTGTGAAGGAGTAGATGTTTGGATTACACACATTGGTGGTTATCCAGGCAAATATAACCCTACTATTAAAGCTGAAATGATTGCTAATCCTCCTAAGTTGTTTATATGCGGACATTCTCATATTCTAAAAGTAATTTTTGATAAAAAAAATAATCTGTTACACATGAATCCTGGAGCAGCAGGAAAAAGTGGATTTCACCAGGTACGAACCATGTTACGTTTTGTGATTGAGGGTGATAAAATCAAAGATTTAGAAATTATTGAGATTGAAAAACGGGCTTAATTATTTTTTTCTGATATTCAATAGGAACAATAATTTTAATAGATGTACCTACATTTAATTTAGAGTTTATTTCGATTTTTCCTTTTAGATTATTAAGTCGAGCTTTAATTTGATTAATGCCAAAACCTTCTAGAATATGAAAACTATTGAAATCAAATCCTTTTCCGTCGTCTATAATATCAATTTGTAGTGATTCGTTATTTTCCTTAAGGCTTAATTTTGCCTGTCCTGCCTGACTGTGTTTTATGATATTATTAAGGAGTTCCATGATGATAAAATAGATTTTCATTTCAAAATCTTCCTCATATCGTGTACTTCTTTCTATGGAACTTGAATATTTAAAGTTAAGAATGGAATTTGAATTTTTTTCGCATAAATCATCTAGTGCATCAAATAGACCAAATCGAGCTAAAAGCGATGGCATTAGTTTATGAGATAAGTCCCGAACTTGGTCATGAGCCTCTTCTAGAATAGCTTTTGTTTTAATTATTTCTTCTGATGAAGACGGATTCTGAGAAATATGAGCATGAAGATGCATGCCAGCAGATGATAGTAAAGCACTAATGTTATCGTGTAAAAAAGAAGCTATTTTTTTTCTTTCTAATTCTTGTACGTTTATAGTGGCATTAATCGTGTTTTCTTGAACTTTACTTAGAAGGTCTTTGAGTTTGTTTTTGTGTTTTAATTTAACGTTTTGGGAATAGAAATAGAATAAAAAGAATAGCAGTAAAAGTATGGCTATTAATACAACAACAATTTTTTTATTTCTGGATTGCTCTTGTAATAAAATAAATTTTTTGTTTTTTAATTCGCTTTCTATCTTATCAATTTCTCTTTTATATTCGTCAATTTGAAGATTGATTCCCGCAACATTACCTTTATTTATTTTTTCGTCGTTATTTAATTCTTCTGTAATTGTATTGTAAGCTGCGAGACATTTGTACGCGTTTTTATAATCGCCAGTTTTTAATAAAAACTTAGAATATTCCAGATGAGAATAGGATAAATCAGATTTCTCATTTCCTTCATTCCCTAATTTTATTGCTTTTTCAAAATAAAATCTAGCTTTACTATAGTCATTTTTGTAGTTGTAATACATACCATTAAGCATGTTTAGAGCTACAATTGTAGAGGCGTCACCATGTTTTTCATGGTGTTTGTTGATGTATTCTAAATAGGGGAGTCCTTCTTCATAACGATTAATGTCAAAAAAGGCCCATGTTAAATTAAGTTTTGTAAAAACTACTTGTGAGGAATCTTTACTTGTAGTGCTGTATTCTAAGGATTTTTTATAATAGTAAATCCCTTTTTCATATTGCTTTTTATCAAAACAATAAATATTACCTAAGTTGTTATTTAACCAGGTTTTTAAAAGGTCATCATTGGTTTTGTTAGCATAAGTTAAACCTTTATGATAATAATAAAAAGCCTTATCGTACTCTGATAATTGGTCGAAATTTGCAGCGATAGTGTTGTAAGAAGTTGCAATAAGTCTATTGTCTTTTAATTTTATAGCAAGGCTTAAAGCAAGTCGTGACTTTATTAATGATTTCTCATTATAGCCGTTTTTCATTAAGTCATTTGCTTCTTTGATAATTACCGCAGCATCATTTTTTAAATTTTTTTCGCTGTCTGCCAAAACAGTATAAGAAAAAATATTTGATCCTAAAATAAATGCGATAAGAATGTTTTTCAAGGACATAGATATTTTTATTTTAATCTTCTGGTTGAAGTTAGTTTCTGATTTTTATTAATTACTTTGATTAAAAGAATTAAATCGTTTAGAATTATTAAAAATCTTGTTTTCTAAATCAGGGTTTTATTAATTTATGTTTTATGGCATATTTTGCAAGACTAATAGAGTTTTTTGCATCCAATTTTTTCATAATATTTTTTCGATGCGTTTCAACTGTATTACAACTAATAAATAATTGATCGCTAATCTCTTTTCCACTAAACTCAAGTGATATTAGTATAATTATTTCAAGTTCCCTCTCCGTCAAAATATCATTACGTGGAAGTTCAGGAGTGTTTAGCTTTGGATTTCCTTTGGTGACTTTATTAAATATCTTCTCTCGAACATCCTTACAGAAATATTCTTCTCCATTAGTAACAGCAATAATAGATTTTATGATGTTTTCTCCGGCACATTTTTTAGTTAAATAACCGCTACTGCCCAATTTCATTACTTCTTTAACTATTCTTAAATCATCATGACTTGATAAAACAATAATTTTGCAAGGAAACCCTTTTTCAGCAAATTCTTTAATGACTTCCATTCCATCTTTTCCTGGCATATTGATATCCAGAATGAGTACATCCGTTCTATTGCTAACTACTTCATCGTATAAATTAGTACCATTAATGGAGCTACCTACAACTTCAAATGTGTCATTAGTGTGCAATATGGTTCTAATTCCGTCAATAAGAATTTGGTGGTCGTCAGCAAGATGGATTCGTATTTTATTTGACATATCATAATTATTCACACCAAATTTAAAAAAAATATGTAATTATAGACTCATTTTGCTGTTTTTGTTTAGAAAATTTCGATTTTATATACAAAAAAACCCGAATTGTTACATTCGGGTTTCCTTCGCACTAATAAACTAAAATTTATAGGTTTACCTCAATCTGTCCACAGATTTTACAAGATCTTCATCCTTTTTGATGGCCTTATTAGCTAAAACTAATAACACGATAGCAA
>CBDUEE010000088.1:0-10877 GCA_965366105.1 uncultured Flavobacterium sp.
TCTGTAATTACTTTGTCTTTACGGTCAACAAAAACAGCTCCTTCTGGAATATTTCCTAATTCTTTTTCAGTAAATTCTTTATCTACGCCATTAACTTTGTAAATAAAGACCATTTCAACCACTGATTTTACTGCGTTATCAGGAATACGCATTCCTTTTTGAATGTTATTCTCAATTTTAAATGGTCTAAAATCAATTAATGGTAAATGGTTCAAAACCCAAACCCCCATAAAGGAACACAAAATTATACTGAAGTAAATAACTATGTTTTGAATGTTGTTGCTGAACAATGGCTTGATTAGTTTTTTATTAAAAAACAATATCAAAATAAATAAAAGTAATACTAAATCTTTAGTAAATGATTGCCAAGGTGTTAGTTTTAAAGCATCTCCAAAACAACCACAATCTTTTACTACATTAAAGTAAGCGGAATAAAAAGTAAGGAAAGTGAACATTATTATCAAAAGAAACAAACTCCAAACTGTAAATTTGGTTTTGTAGCCAATAAGCAATATAATTCCTAAAACTACTTCAAGAATTACCAAGAACAAAGCGATTCCCAATGATAAAGGAACTAAAAACGGCATGTTGAAAACGGGTTCACTAAAATATTCGGCTAATTTATACGAGAATCCTAAAGGATCGTTTAGTTTAATTAAACCAGATATGATGAATAGGATTCCAACAAATATTCTAGAAAATTGAGTAATTATATTTTTCATTTTTTTTAATTTTTACTTCTGTAGGGGTTTTTATTTTATTTGGTACGAAGGCATAAACGCACGAATTTTTATTATAATTATTACCTTGACTTAATCATGGATGACATTCAATTAACTGTATTTAAAAGCTTAAGTTTATAAATTTCAAGAAAATGTATAGAAACTTATTTATTTCCAAATCCCATCAAAATCAAAGCAAAAATCGAGTAGTTAATCATGTCTTGGTAATTAGCATCAATTCCTTCAGATACTAATGTTTTACCTTTATTATCTTCAATTTGTTTCACGCGAAGCAATTTTTGTAATATTAAATCGGTCAATGAACTCACACGCATTTCGCGCCACGCTTCACCATAATCATGATTTTTATTCTGCATTAATTCTTTCGTGATCGCTACTTTTGAATCGTATAATTGAGTGGCTCTTTCGACGCTTAAATCCGGTTGGTCAGCAACTCCTAATTCAAGTTGAATCAATGCCATGATAGAATAATTAATAATCCCGATGAATTCGCCTGTTTCATCTTCGTCCACTTTGCGCACTTCATTTTCTTGTAAACTTCTAATTCTTTGTGCTTTAATGTAAATTTGATCCGTTAATGAAGGTAATCTCAAAATGCGCCAAGCACATCCGTAATCTTTCATTTTGTTAATAAACAGGTTGCGGCAAGTTGCAATTACTGTGTCATATTCCTTTGAAGTATTCTTCATTATTGATGTATATTTGTATTCAAATTTTTTCAAAAATAGGAATAATTTTCTTGATTGGAGAATTTTGAACTCTATAAAACTGTAAACGAATGACTATTAACTGCAAAGGAATATTAGTTGACCTATCAACTCCCAAAGTAATGGGGATTTTGAATGTAACGCCCAACTCTTTTTACGACGGTGGAAAGTATAAAAAGGAGTTTGAAATCCTTTCTCAAGTTGAAAAAATGCTACTTGATGGCGCTAGTTTTATTGATGTTGGCGCTTATTCCAGTAAACCCAATGCAGAATTTGTTTCCGAAAATGAAGAAATTTCTAGAATTGTTCCTGTTGTAGATTTAATACTAAAACATTTTTCCGAAACTATTTTGTCTATTGATACTTTCAGAAGTGAAGTTGCTAAAATTGCTATAGAAAGTGGTGCTGCAATTATAAATGATATTTCAGCAGGAATGTTAGATGCTAAAATGTTAGAAATAATAGGCAAATATAATGTTCCTTACATAATGATGCACATGCGTGGCAATCCGAAAACGATGCAAACGATGACTTCTTATCAAGATATTGTCAAAGAAATGTTATTCTACTTTTCAGAAAGAGTGGCAGAAGCACGAAGTTTCGGGATTAATGATTTGATAATAGATCCTGGATTTGGATTTGCCAAAACTATAGCTCAAAATTATGAAGTTTTTCAAAAATTGGAATTACTTAAAATGCTAGAATTACCATTGCTGGTTGGTATTTCAAGAAAATCAATGATTTACAAGACCCTTGATATTGCAATTGAAAACGCTTTGAATGGTACTACAGTTTTAAATACATTGGCATTAACTAAAGGAGCTAAAATTATTCGAGTTCACGAGGTAAAAGAAGCCGTAGAATGTATTACCTTATTTACTAAAATTAATTTATAATGATGAAATATTTTACACTGATTGTTGTTTTTGTTTTTTTTTCTTGTGGAAATAAAGAAGATGTTTTTTTGCCAAAAGCAGCAACATCTATTGTCAAAAATGTTGATGATTTGTCACCAATCTATATCTTTTTTCGAACAAAAGGGAAAGATACTTTAGCCGAAGTAAATCGAAAAAATAGTATTATTTCTACCAATTGGATTCTTAATATTGACAAGCGTTTGCCGTTGGGATTAGTAATTCCGGAGGTTATAAAATTACAAAAAAAGAAGCGCGAAGAAAAAGCACACAAAAACGAAAAAGCAGAAAATTATTATTCTTATGCAGATACAATTGGAAAAAATTTAGCTTTTATTCCTTTTACAAATGTGTTTTACAAAATGGAGAAACCAAGTGGAACTGTTATTTATTTTAATAAGAATAATGAAATTACTACTAATAATAGTATTATTAAAAATGAAGATTTTAAAAAATATTTAATGGAATTACCAAAAGACAAATTGAATGAAGTTGCTTTTTGTTTTGACAAAGAGATGTCTTACGGAACTTATATTCAAAATAAAATTTTTATAGAAAGCTTGATTTTGCCAAAGACAAAAATGGAGGTAAATGAATTTGTGTTTTAGCGTAATGTATTTTTACTAATTGAAAGTTTATTGCTAGTGTGAGTTGAGACGCTTCAGGCATAACAAATAGCGTAGTGATAATTAGCAGGTCGAAATCTTAATTATTTATTCTTAATTTCTGTTTTTCTATATCTAATCTCTAACCTCGTGCCTAAAACTTCGTATCTCTAAATTAAAATCTTGTACCTTTTATTGATGATGATACGGTTCATTCTTTAAAATCGTAAATCCTCTATACAATTGTTCGATAAAAAACAATCGCACCATTTGATGTGAAAAAGTCATTAAGGATAATGAAATTTTCCCTTTTGCTTTGGCGTAAACCGTATCGGAGAAGCCATAAGGACCACCAATTACAAAAACTAAAGTTTTTACTCCCGAGTTCATTTTCTTTTGTAATTCCTCTGAAAAAGTGATGCTAGAAAATGTTTTTCCGTTTTCATCCAATGAGTTGGTCTGTCGGAGTAATTTTCGCTAAAATTAATTCACCTTCTTTTTCTTTTTGTTGACTCTCAGACAAGTTTTTTACATTCTTAATATCTGCAATTACTTCTAAATCAAATTTGATATAAAAAGACAAACGTTTCGTATAATCATCTATTAAAGATTGTAAGTCTTTGTTATCAGTTTTACCAATAGCAATTAATTTGATATTCATTTTTGTGTAATTTCAGAGCTACAAATATATAAAAATTAGGAGTTTTGAAATATGTTTTTAATAGTAGCTAAAATTAATAATACTTAAAAATAGATTATTTCAAAATTATAAATTATTTATTTCAACTCAATTTTATCAATAAGTAATTGAAAATTTTCACCTTTCTTATTCCCAATTAAGAAAGCAATTTCTTCTAAATTGGATCCATTATAATTTGCAATATTTAATTGCTTGCCTCTAAAAGATGGATAAAATTCGGTAACAGGAATTTCTATATTTTGCCAATCTCCTGAAGTTCGAAAAGGATAAATATAAGAATGAGCATCACTTTTTTTAGTTTTCACTCTAAATTGATAGTTTTTACTATCTCCTTTAATACGGAGACAAATAATTTTATTTTTATCAACAGCAATTGAATTTAAATCACATTTAACAGAACAAAATCCTCCATTATTTTCTAATGATACCATTCCATCGAAACATCCGTTTCCTCCTGAATTTAGGTAGAAATTACTGCTTGATGTTCCTCCCATAACGCCATCATTAACTACTGTCCAATTACTTAAGTCGCTATTAGAGTTAAATTCGAAAATTACTTGATTTGCCATTAGTATTAATTTTATTTATAAATGTAAAAGCTACTCTTTCGGTAATGGTGCGCCAACAGCTATATCGCATCTGTGATTAGTTTGCCCATGTGGCGGATTCATTCCTTCTGCGGTAGGAGTTGTTTCTGCTGGATTAGTTGCTATTTGAACAGGTGAAGAAGTAACTATAGTTGGTGCTGGAGTAGTTGTGTTTTGTTGTTTATTTGCAACAGCTGGAGTATTTAATGGTGCGCCAACAGGAATATCACAACGATGACCAGATTGGCCATGTGCGGGATTCATTCCCTTAACAACAGGTGCTGGAGTTACTTGATTATTGGTAACAATTTGTTCTTGAGTTGTAGCTTGGGATTGTGCTTTCATTTGATTTCCAACTTCAGTAAAGGGAACTATATTGGCTGGAGTCGTATTATTGTTCAATTCTACTTCCTTTTTGCATGAAGTCATTAATATTGATGATACAAAAAGTAGGCTAATGTAATATTTCATAAAACGGTATTTAAATTACTATTTTCAAATATATGATTTTAAATAGTAACCCCAAAACTATTATAATTCATTTTCTACGTATTAGTCCGTGACGAAATTATTTGTTTATTATGAATGCGTTTTTATGAAAAGGAATATATTTTCTTTGATAGTTTTAAAAATCATTAAAGATTTCTACGGTAACAAATTTTCAAATCCACAAAATATAACTTACTTTAGCAACCCATAAATTTCCTATAAAATGATCAGTGAAGCACAGTTCCAAAAAGAGTTAGATTTAATAATAAAAAATGCTATTCGGGAAGATGTAGGTCCTGGCGATTATAGCTCATTAGCTTGTATTCCAGAAACGGCAAATGGAAAGGCAAAATTACTTGTTAAAGAAGATGGAATTATTGCTGGCGTAGTTTTTGCTAAAATGATATTTGAGTATGTGGATCCTAATTTACAAATTGAAATTTTTATTGAGGATGGAACTGCAGTAAAAAAAGGAGATGTAGTTTTTCACGTATCGGGAAGTTCACAATCGATATTAAAAGCGGAGCGATTGGTATTAAATTCTATGCAAAGAATGTCTGCAATAGCAACAAAAACTAAAGATTACGTTCGTTTATTAGAAGGGACAAAGACTAAAGTTTTAGACACTAGGAAAACAACGCCTGGCTTTAGAGCTTGTGAAAAATGGGCTGTGAAAATTGGTGGAGGCGAAAACCACCGTTTTGCTTTGTATGATATGATCATGTTAAAAGACAATCATAACGATTTTGCTGGCGGAATTACTTTGGCCATAGCCAAAACAAAGGCATATCTTAAGGAGAATAATTTGGATTTAAAGATTATTATCGAAGCGAGAAACTTGGATGAAATAAAAGAAATTTTACAGAGTGATGGCGTTTACAGAATTTTGATTGACAATTTTAATTTTGAAGACACAAAAAAAGCAGTAGCATTAATAGGTGATAAATGCTTAACAGAATCATCTGGAAATATCAATGAAAATACAATTCGAAATTATGCTGATTGTGGAGTAGATTATATTTCATCTGGTGCTTTAACACATTCTGTTTACAACATGGATTTGAGTTTAAAAGCAATATGAGTATAGAAATTGAAGCAAAACTGGAAAAAATTCCTATCGTACGGAATATTCTCCATGGTCTAAAAAAGATAAAACTTCCGTGGCTCGAAGGATTGTCGTTTTATGATTTACTGGAACTATATGGTTTAGGAATTGTAGAAAGTGCATTGACTTACCATGCAAGCGCAGTTGCATTTAGCTTCTTCATGGCATTGTTTCCTTTTGCACTATTCATTTTAAATCTTATTCCATATATACCTATTGTAGGTTTTCAGGAAGATTTCTTAATGTTTGTCAAGGATGGTGTTCCACCCAATACGTATGATGCGATTTATAAAATTATAAATGATATTCTTAATAATAGTGATTCAGGTTTATTGTCCTCAGGATTTATGTTATCTATTTTTTTAATGGCTAATGGATTGAACGGAATTTTAGGAGGTTTTGAAACTTCTCGACATGTACTTGTAAAAAGAGGTTTTATTCGCCAATATTTGGTAGCGTTAGGGATGTCATTATTATTGTCTTTATTGTTAATAGTTACGGTATCTATAATTGTTGTTTTTGAGGTGATTATACAACAAACAGTATTTAGTGATCAAGTTCAATTAATTGTTATTGGGCGATACGCTTTTGTTATTTTAATGATTTTAATCACAACATCGGTGCTTTTCAAGTTTGGAACAAAACATGATAAAAATAGAGCTTTTATCTCCATAGGATCCGTATTTACAACCATTCTAATTGTTTTGGACTCCTATGTTTTTGGGATTTGGGTTACTAAATTTTCAAAATATAATGAATTATATGGCTCAATAGGAACATTACTGGTCTTGATGTTTTATATTTGGATCAATTGTATGATACTGCTGTTGGGGTTTGAATTGAATGCCACAGTAAATAAATTAAAAACAAAAAACAATAACTAATTAAACTAAAATAGCTTTTACTATTAAAAGTTATTTCCTGTATCCGACCGTTCGGGAAGTTAGAATTTTACATTCGTTAAACAAACGAGTAAAAGGATTTCTACCCATGCTTAGGTACTTCAGGGCTAAAAACAAAAAAAATGAAAAACACAATCACAATTCTTGCCTTGTTTATTTCAATGGCGTTCTATGGTCAAAACAACACCGTTATTGGGAAATGGAAAACCATTGATGACGAAACTGGTAAAGCAAAATCAATCGTAGAAATCTATGAACGTTCCGGTAAAATTTATGGCAAAATCATAGACATATTAGATGCTGAAAAGAAAAAAAACCTATGTACTAATTGTACTGGTGATGAAAAAAACAAACCGGTTATGGGACTTGTAATCATCAAAGGTCTTGTAAAAGATGGTGATGAATACAATGCCGGAAAAATATTGGATCCCATATCTGGAAAAACATACAAATGCTTTTTAGCTTTAGAAGGAAGCGATAAATTAAAAGTTCGTGGCTATATTGGTCTTTCTTTATTTGGAAGAACACAAATTTGGCATAGAGTAAAATAATTATAAATTGTGAGTTATGAGTTTAGAGTAAGATTTAATTCATAACTCAATTCATAACTCATAATTAATTATAGATGTATTTCGTAGAAGTAATTTTGCCACTTTCGCTAGCTAAAACGTTTACTTACAGTATTTCTGAAGCGGAGTTTCATTACATAAAAACTGGAATGCGAGTGGCAGTACCTTTTGGTAAGAGCAAAATCTACACAGCATTAGTAATCGAAATTCATCAAAATAAACCTACCTTGTATGATGCTAAGGAAATTCACCAAATACTGGATGAAAAACCTATAGTTACCCAAATACAAATTGGACATTGGCAATGGATTGCTTCTTATTACATGTGTGCCATTGGTGATGTATATCGTGGTGCTATGCCCAGCGCACTTTTGCTGGAAAGCGAAACCTTAATTTCTCAAAAAACGGATTTTTTTGTAGATACTAATCTTCTCTCAGATGATGAATTTCTAGTATATGAAGCTTTGCAGCAACAAAACTCCTTAAAAGTCCAAGATATTATTGCAATCTTAAACAAGAAAAATATATTTCCTGTTATCCAAAAAATGATTGATAAAAATATCTTAGTACTTCAGGAAGAAATGCAAGAAAGTTACAAACCGAAGTTAGTTCGATATGTACGTTTGCATCCTAAATACGAATCCAACCAGGGTTTAAGCGAGTTGCTGGAAATCTTAAAAAGTGCTAATAAGCAAAAGGAAGTTGTTATGCGTTATTTCCAATTGAGCGCAACTGAAAAAAAACCGATAACTGTCAAAAAACTCATTGAAGAAGCAAATTCATCTTCGGCAATTGTCAAAGCATTAATCGAAAAAGAAATTTTTGAAGATTATTTCTTGCAAGAAGACAGAGTGAATTTTACCGGAAAAATTAGCGAAAAAGAATTACAACTTAGTACTGAGCAAAATGATGCTTTTGTAATAATAAAAGATATTTTTATACAAAAAGAGGTTTGTTTGCTTCATGGCGTTACTTCCAGCGGAAAAACAGAAATTTACATCAAACTTATCGAAGAATATCTAGAAACTGGAAAGCAAATCTTGTATTTACTACCAGAAATTGCATTAACTACACAATTAGTAGGTCGATTAAGAAGATATTTTGGAAATAAAGTCGCCGTTTTTCATTCGAAATATAATAATAACGAACGTATAGAAGTTTGGAATCAGGTATTGCAAAATTCGGAAAAAGCGCAAGTGGTAATAGGAGCTAGGTCTGCTTTATTTTTGCCGTTTAATAGCTTAGGATTTATAATTGTTGATGAAGAACACGAACAGACATTTAAACAAGCTGATCCAGCGCCACGTTATCATGCGCGAGACGCTGCCATAGTACTAGCTCATTCTCATAAAGCAAAAGTTTTATTAGGTTCTGCAACGCCCAGTATCGAAACGTATTACAACGCTAAATCAGATAAATTTGGTTTGGTTGAAATTTCAAAGCGTTACGGAAATGTGATGATGCCCGCCATCGAACTGGTAGATTTGAAAGATAAATACTTTCGAAAAAAAATGACTGGACATTTCAGCGATGTTCTAATCGCAGAGATTACAACTGCTTTGTCATTAGGCGAACAAGTAATTTTATTTCAAAACAGGAGAGGATATTCACCTATAGTAGAATGTCTTACATGTGGCCATGTCCCACAATGCCAGCAATGCGATGTAAGTTTAACATATCATAAACATAAAAATCAATTGCGTTGTCATTATTGTGGCTACAGCATGGCAAAACCAACAAATTGTCATGCGTGCTCTAGTATTGATTTGACAACTAAAGGTTTTGGAACAGAACAAATAGAGCAAGAATTACTATCTATTTTTCCAAGTTCAAAAATAGGAAGAATGGATCAGGATACGACTAGAGGTAAATTTGGTTTCGAAAAAATTATTGATAGTTTTAAGAATCGAGAAATAGATATTTTAGTAGGAACCCAAATGTTGGCTAAAGGATTGGATTTTGATAATGTGAGTTTAGTTGGAGTGATGAATGCAGATAATATGTTGTATCATCCTGATTTTAGAGCCTTTGAAAGAAGTTTTCAGATGTTAACTCAGGTTGCTGGTAGAGCAGGACGTTCTGAAAAACAAGGGAAAGTAATCATACAAACCTACAATCCCAATCACAATACGATACAACAAGTTACCAATACTGATTATCTGGGAATGTATAAGGAACAATTATATGACCGACAAATTTACAAGTACCCACCTTATTTCAGGATTATAAAAATCACACTTAAACAACGGGATTATGATAAATTAAAAACGGGCTCTATGTGGTTGTACCAAGTAATGAGCCAGAATTTACAGATGCCAGTTTTAGGTCCTGAGGAACCGCTTATTAGCAGAATTAGAAATGAATATATCCGTACCATTATTATAAAAATTCCCCAGAACATTCACATTGGAAATACTAAAAACGCTATTCAAAAAATGCTTAATAGTTTTGAAGCGGTTGCACAGTTTAGAGCTATAAAAGTGACAATAAATGTTGATTTTTATTAATGACAACCTAATAGGATATAATTTTAAAAATTTGTTTATGCTACATAAGTAAAATTCCGATTCTCTTTCTGAGCTTTTTATAACTTAGAAAGAGAATCGGAATTTATAAACTATTACATTTATTTGATTGCAAAACGTTTATGAAAACGCAAGTGCTTTTACTAAATCTTCTTTTTTATGTCGGCTCAAAGGGATTTTTGTCATCCCAATTTCAGCATATTTACTATTGAATCTTTCTACCTTATCAATGTTGATTATATAAGATTTGTGTACTCTAACAAATTTCTCTTTTGATAAATCATTCTCAAAAGATTTCATTGTAGAAAGTACTAGATTGCTATCATCCTCAGTAACTACTCTAACGTAATCACCAAAAGCTTCAATCCATTTTATTTTAGAAGTGAAAATTTTTAGTTTTTTTAAATTACTTTTAATAAAGATGTGTTCTCCTTCTTCTTCCTTATTGTCTTTCTTTAATAAATGAAAATCAATGGCTCTTTTTACTGAAGCATTAAAACGATCCACTGCAATTGGTTTTTGTAAGTAATCCGTTGCATCATAATCAAAAGCCTTCATAGCATATTCAGCCTTTGAAGTGATGAAGATAATTTGTGGCTTTATTTTTAAGCCATCAAGAAAATCAAACCCATTAATTACAGGCATCTCGATATCAAGAAAAATTAAATCTACATTATGAATAGACATACAACTTTTGGCTTCTATAGCATTAGAGAAGTCGCCTATCAAGTGTAGGTTTTGATGATTATTAACTAGCTTAGCTATAATCATTCTCTGGATAGAACTGTCATCCACTACAACACAATTTAGTTTCATAAAAAATGAATTTTAGATTTGGCTACGTAAACTTACTTTTTTTTATTTAAAAAAGTTAATCAAACTGCGTTTTTTTTGTCATTCATCGAATAAAACCAGATAAGGCTTGTTTGTTCAGAATTAATGATTACTTTTGCACCCAAAATAACATATAAATATATTTTTATGAATCATTATGAAACTGTTTTCATTTTAAATCCCGTTTTATCTGACAC